>NZ_JBGBPR010000005.1:98067-314921 GCF_041106275.1 Neobacillus sp. BF23-41 | reverse complement strand
CTACTTCAAAATCGCTGACATTAAGAAGTATTCGTTAAAAATAGATGCTCATGTTAGAAGAAGATTAAGAGCCTGTCGGTGGAAAGAATGGAAGAAAACGAAAACTAAATATCGAAACCTAAAGAAACTTGGAGTTAATTCAAACTCTGCTTGGAAATGTGCCAATTCCCGAAAGGGATATTGGAGAAATTCCAAAAGTCCTGCTCTTGATTTCGCCATGAATAAGAATTATTGGTTAGAACAAGGCCTAAAACAATTAATTCAAATAATTTCATAGAACTTTCGAACCGCCGTATACCGAACGGTACGTACGGTGGTGTGAGAGGTCGGGGGTTAATCACCCCCTCCTACTCGATTGGAAATCATCTGTTATTGATTTTGATGATTTTGAAGGGTTTGTTCAGCATAAGCGACAAGACGTTTCGTCATTTCGCCTCCGACTGAACCATTTGCTCGTGCGGTCGTATCAGCACCAAGTTGAACTCCAAACTCGTTGGCAATTTCTTCTTTCATTTGATCTAAAGCATTGTCTGCTCCAGGAACCAATAGTTTGTTTCTAGCCATGATACATCACTCCCGACGAAGTTTTTTTGAGCAATGAAAAATTGCTCGTATTTAATTTAACCGATTTTGTTCCATTTCATTATAAGTTGGTCCTTTTGAATAATGAAAGCTAAAATTTATTAATGCCATCAGTGGTAAATTCTTCTGCCTTTTGCTAAAATACGCTATCATGGGGAACATTACACTTATGGTTGTAAACATTATTTAATAAAGCGAGTGATGTAGGATATGATAGAATTCCCCAAAAATCTTTATTGTGAAAAGTGCGGTAAAGAAACAGAGCACATGGTACGCGAAGATGCTCTAGAAATTGAATACATTTGTACAGAATGTATGAATGAACAAGAAATCATTAAGTCCTTTTTTTAAAAAGTGCGGAAAAGGTGTAATATGCAAAAGATTGTGGTTATTGGAGCAGGAATTCTCGGGGCGTCAACAGCGTATCACCTTGCACAATTAGGGGCAGAGGTGACATTAGTGGATCGTATGGATCACGGGCAGGCCACTGATGCCGCAGCGGGGATTGTTTGTCCTTGGCTTTCGCAGCGGCGAAACAAAGCATGGTATCAGTTAGCAAAAGGAGGAGCTCGTTACTATCCAGAATTAATTGCTCAATTGGAAGCAGATGGCGAGAAAGAAACGGGCTATCAACGGGTAGGGGCAATTAGTCTTCATACAGAAATGAGTAAACTCGAACAAATGGCTGAGCGAGCACTGAAACGAAGGGACGATGCACCCGAAATTGGGGAGATAACCATTCTTTCACCTGCTGAAACAAAGCGGCTTTTCCCGCCGTTATCTGAGGAGTATGGGTCTGTTCATGTTAGTGGAGGAGCACGGGTAAATGGAAGAGCATTACGTGAGTCATTAATCCGTGCCTCGATCAAGCATGGTGTTACTTTCCGTAACGGGAATGCCTCCCTAGCAATGCAGAGAAACAAAGTGGTTGGCATTATACTTGATGATTCAACATTTTTAGCGGATCAGGTCATTGTTACGGCAGGTGCATGGTCTAAAGAGCTTTTACAGCCATTAGGAGTTCATTTTTTAGTCAAACCACAAAAGGCACAAATCATCCACCTTGAGTTGCCTGAAACAGATACGAGCCAATGGCCGGTTGTTATTCCACCCCAAAACCATTACATTCTTACCTTTGAAAATGGCCAAGTCGTCGTCGGCTCGACTCATGAAAATGATGCTGGATTTGACAATCGTATAACGGCAGGAGGAATCCATGAAATATTAAGCAAAGCCCTAGAAGTAGCACCTGGATTAGCTGCCGGTACGTATCTTGAAACAAGAGTCGGTTTTCGGCCGTTCACCCCTGGCTTTTTGCCTGTGATTGGGGCTTTACCTGATTATGAAGGAATCTATTTAGCCAATGGATTAGGAGCTTCAGGATTAACGAGTGGACCGTATCTCGGCGTGGAACTAGCAAAACTTGTTTTAGGAAAACAAACTGAGATTGACCTGAGTTGCTATGAAATAGCCCTGGCACTTGATGTGTAATAAAAAGAGCACCCACTTGGGTGCTGATACTCCAATTTATCTAATCTAAGGTAAGTTACTTTGGGAAATAAAGCGCTTTCAAAAAACTACGAAAGTATTCCTCTCCGGAAAAGCTCTCCAATCGCATGGGAACGATTCTGAACGCCAAGCTTTTTAATTGCCGTTTTCACATATTGTTTTACCGTTAATTCGCTGATTTCCATCGAATCGGCCATTTCCTTTGTGCTTTCTCCCCAGGCAATTCTCCTCATAACTTCTAGTTCCCGCTTACTTAATACTTGCGGGTCTTCCACACTATCGAATTTTTCTAGAAACTTTCCAACTTCTTTGCCATAAAGGGTTAATAAAGAAAGAAGTTTATCATCTATCACAGATTCTTTCGCGAACTCCGTTGTGCAAATATATCCAATAATGACAGACCTGAAACATATAGGTACAACAACGATCGAATTTACACTCGAAGAAGTTATGTATTTACTACTTGTTTGCTTTAGATACTCAATACCTGAACAATACTTTGCTTTCTTGTCATTTATGCTTGAGTAAATGATCGGCAGGGAACGAATATCGTCACGAATATCCCCAATATGTACCATACCATCAGATGTTAATAAGATGATTCCTTCACCAAGGAAACCTAACGGAGAAAATCTAAATAAATAGGCATTCATGACAGGATAAAGGTCCATGTATACTTCGAGAATTTTATATAATCTTTCTTCATGGCAGGTGGCTTCCTCTAAATCGTGAATTCGATGCTGTAAGGTATACTGAGATGTCATATTATCATCTCCTTTATAGGGATATTGCACGTCTAAAATTGGGAATATTCAAATTATACAAAAAATTATATCCTTAAGATACACTTTTAGGAAAATCTTTTCTTTAAAAGTTGAAAAATTCCCAATTAGGAAAGGAAGATGTTTTTTGGCCAATTTAGACCCGCAAGCAAAAGCTTATTTAGAAATGTTCAGCCAGATGCCATTAATCCAGTCATTAGATGCACAGACAGTAAGAGAAATGTTTGCATTAGCCCCTCCCGTAGAGGTAGAGCTGGCCCAGCTTGCGAAGATAGAGGACAGAATGATTCCTGTCGCCGATGATGCCGAGATTAAGGTGAGAATTTATACACCGGAAGGTCAAGGACCATTTCCTCTATTTGTCTATTACCATGGCGGTGGCTGGGTCATTGGAGATCTTGAGACAGCAGACCCAAGTTGCCGAATGATTGCTAATCGAACTGGCAGAGTAGTCGTTTCTGTCGATTATAGGCTTGCACCTGAATATAAGTTTCCAATCCCTGTAGAGGATTCCTATGTGGCATTAAAATGGGTTAGTGAAAATGCTGTGGCAATAAATGGAAACGCTTCCAATTTAGTTGTTGGCGGTGACAGTGCAGGTGGAAATCTTTCAGCCGTCGTATCGTTAATCGCCAAAGAACAAAATGGTCCAGACATCGCTGCCCAGGTTCTTATTTATCCTGTAACGGCCCTCGGGTACGACACCAAGTCATATCAAGAGTTCCAAACTGGATTTGGTCTTGATAGAGACTTAATGATTTGGTTTGGAAATTATTATATTAACAATGATGAGGATACAAAAAATAAATATATTGCTCCATTATTGGCAGAGGATTTAAGCAATCTCCCACCAGCTTACGTTATTACCGCAGAAAATGATGTCCTAAGAGATGAAGGTTTAGCCTATGCTGAGCGTTTAAAAGAAGCAGGGGTCAAGGTTGAAACGATTATTGAATCAGGTTTAGTACATGGTTATTTTACCAATATGGCGGTATTTCCAGAGCGAATTATAGGATCAATTTCTAGATTTGCCAAGTTTTTAAGTGAAATTGACCAAAAAGTCGGCAGGGTTTAACGATAATATTAGATGCGGGAGGTAGGAATATTGAAATCTACTAAACAGTCAAATCAAGTTGCCAACTACGACGCTGTTGTTATTGGGGCAGGGTTTTCGGGATTGTATACGCTTCATCGCTTACGTGAAGCTGGTTTCTCTACCCGTGTTTTCGAGGCGGGTGATGGTGTTGGCGGTACATGGTATTGGAACCGGTATCCCGGAGCACGCTGTGACTCGGAAAGCATCTATTATAACTACACTTTTTCAGAAGAACTCTATAAGGAATGGACCTGGACCTCTCGATATCCTGAGCAGCCGGAAATACTAAGTTACCTAAATTTTGTTGCAACCAAGTTTAATCTCCGTCGTGACATCCAGTTTCAGACTCGTATTTTGGCTGCCCATTATAACGAAGAGAATAATAGATGGATGATCCATTTGAACGATGGAACTAGTGTATCAGCGAAATTCTTCATCACAGGAGTTGGCTGCCTTTCTGCTGCCAATGTACCAAACTTTAACGGGATCCATAATTTCAAGGGTGAGTGGTATCACACTGGACATTGGCCGCACGAAAAGGTAGATTTCAAGGGTAAGCGAGTCGGCATTATTGGCACTGGTTCAACTGGCGTCCAAGCCATCCCAGTCATCGCTCAAGAGGCTGAACACCTTACCGTTTTCCAACGAACTCCACAGTATTGTGCCCCAGCGAGAAATCATCCGTACGACCCGGAGTATATCCGGCAGGCTAAAGAAAATTTCAGCGAGATAAAACGACAAATGCGTGAATCCCAAGGAGGCCAGCCAGTGGTACCACCTACTAAGTCAGCGCTGGAGGTTACACCTGAAGAGCGAGAGCGTGTATACGAGGAGGCATGGGAGAAGGGTGGATTAGGCATTTTTACTGCCTATTATGACCTGCTTATTAATGATGCAGCCAACGAAACGGCTGCCGAATTTATCCGCTCCAAGATCCGTAAGATTGTAGGTGACCCTGAGGTGGTCGAAAAGCTTTTACCAAATTATTTTTATGGTACCAAACGGCCAATCATTGACACGAATTATTACGAAACGTATAACCGTGAAAACGTCACCTTGGTAGACGTGAAGAAAGCACCGATTGAGGAGATTACTCTAAAAGGGATCCGGACCACGGAAGCGGAATATGAACTGGACGCGCTTATTTTTGCCACAGGATACGACGGAATGACTGGGCCTTTATTGAAGATAGATATTCGGGGTAAAAACGGGGTGTCACTGAAAGAGAAATGGGCTGGGGGAGCACAGACGAGGACCTACCTAGGTATTGCAAACGTTGGTTTTCCGAACATGTTTATGATTACTGGTCCTGAAAGTCCTTCTGTGCTGAGTAATATGCCTGTCTCCATTGAACAGCATGTGGAATGGATTGCGGATTGTATTGAGTATATGAATAAGAATGGAGTGGAAACGATTGAGGCGACTGTTGAGGCGGAAGAAGCTTGGAGTACGCATTGCAGAGAAGTAGCCGAATCCACGCTTTATACTAAAACTGACTCATGGTACACAGGGGCGAATATCCCAAACAAGCCGCGTGGCTTCCTGATTTATGTAGGCGGAGTCGGCGCCTATCGCCAAAAGTGTACCGAAATCACTGCTAAAGGGTACGAGGGATTTTCATTAAAGAGTTCAACTAAGACAGCATTACATTAGTGGATGTATGAATCCAAATTACTACAAAAAAAAGAGTCTTCGGACTCTTTTTTTATTTTCAAAAAATGGGTTTTAAAAATAGTAAAAAGTTATTTTTTGAAAATTTGAAGACATCTGAAATTATTGATTGATTAATGTGGTTTGGGAATGTATAATAAACAAAATACTAAATTATTCCTACCTGAATAGTATGAATTGGGAGTATAAAATTGGTTGCGTGTTTACCAGTTTAATAGATTGGGTACATAAGGAGAGATTATAAATGGTTTGGACGTCTATTGCTTTTATTATTGCTTTTTTCTTTGCGATGAATATTGGAGCAAGTGGGACGGCAGCATCGATGGGATCGGCCTATGGTGCGGATGCCATAAAGAGTAAGCGCTTGGCCATGATTTTGGTTGCATTAGCAGCTTTTCTAGGTGCTGTACTTGGTGGTGGAGAGGTTGTGAAAACGATTGGCGAGGGAATTATTCCTTCCAATCTCCTTACGATTAAATTAGTCGTCCTTATCCTTGCGGGAGCTACGTTGACATTGTTTATTGCAAATATGTTAGGAATCCCTTTATCGACAAGTGAGGTTACCGTTGGATCGATTGTAGGTGCTGGGATCGCTTTTAAAAGTTTATACATAAATAATCTTTTGGTGATTGTTTTCTTCTGGGTGTTAGTTCCAATCGTCTCATTTCTCATTACCTTTGGACTTGGAAAGTTGATATCCGCTGCTGAAAAGCGTTGGGTCGGTTTAACTAAGAATGGAAAATGGAAAAAATGGCTGGCGGTATTACTTGTCATAGGGGGCTGTTTAGAGGCCTTTTCAGCTGGGATGAATAATGTAGCAAATGCCGTTGGTCCGCTGGTAGGGGCTGGGATGATTTCCACGAGTAAAGGAATCTTGATCGGTGGTTTATTCGTTTCAATCGGAGCGATTTTACTTGGGAGCAAGGTGCTTGAAACGAATGGGAAGAAAATCACCAGACTTTCCTTGCTAGAAGGGAGTGCGGTTTCCTTTACAGGAGGAACCCTCGTTATTGTCGCATCACTGTTTGGTTTGCCAATTCCTCTCACCCAAGTAACCACCTGTGGAATATTAGGTGTGGGTGCCTCACAAAAGGGGTTTGGTATTTGGCAAAAATCAGTCATTCAAAGAATTCTAAAAGTCTGGCTAATCTCACCTTTAGCTTCGCTTGTTATTTCTTATATCCTGATTAATCTCTTAGTTAAGATTAATATTTATAATATTATTATCATTGTAAGTACATTGATCGCAACTGTGGGTGTGATCAGCCTTTCAGCGACTATTCGCAAGGAAAACAGTACCATCCATGATGATGGGGGCGGAATATAAGTAATAGATTTTGCTGGTTAAAAACTCTGTTGGGATTCTATTTCAACAGAGTTTTTATATTTCATTAATAAAATACAAGTAGTAAAATAGATTTGTGAAAGCCTATTTACATACTATTTAGTTGCAAAATCAAAATACAAAATACGCAAAAAGCACTTTTTCAATATGGAAGGAATGAAATGTGTGATAGAGATAAAAAAGGTATCGATCATTGGTTTAGGTGCATTAGGAATACTTTTTGGACATCATTTATCAAAGAAAATGCCAAAAGCAGATTTACGAATTATTGCCGACCGGGACCGAATAACCAAATATAATAATGAACACGTCTATTGTAACGGAGAAAGCTGCGATTTCACTTATCTGACACCTGATGAAAAATGTGTGCCAGCTGATTTACTCATTTTCACGGTGAAATATAGTGGTTTAAAGGATGCGATCCAAGCGGTAAAGAATCATATTGGTGACCAGACGATTATTTTATCGGCTTTAAATGGGATTTCCAGTGAGGCTGTCATTGGACAGGCATTTGGGCACGAGAAAATTTTATATTGTGTGGCCCAAGGAATGGATGCCGTTAAGGTCGGGAATCAACTCAGATACGACCATATGGGAATGCTTTGCTTTGGTGAACAAGAACCTGGTTTAATTTCCGAAAATGTTAACAGTGTGGCGGCTTTTTTTGAAAAAATGTCAGTTCCCTATGAGGTCGATACCAATATGGTTAAGAGACAATGGGGAAAGTTTATGTTAAATGTCGGTGTCAATCAAACCGTAGCTGTCTTTCAGAGCAACTATGGTGAGATTCAACGAGAAGGAGAAGCAAGAGAGATGATGATTGCTGCGATGAGAGAGGTAATCACGCTATCTGAAAGAGCAGGCATCCACTTAACCGAAGCAGATTTAGACTATTGGTTACGTGTATTAGCAACCTTAAGTCCAGACGGAAAACCATCCATGGCTCAAGATGTCGAAGCCAGACGTCCAAGTGAGGTGGAGCTGTTCTCCGGAGCTGTCCTAAAATTGGCAGATAAATATGGGATCTCAACTCCAATAAATAAAGAACTTTATCATCGAATTAACTTAATTGAAAGTATATAAAGTGCCTGACTCCCACTGCTTTAAAGTTGTACAATAGCGGGGGTCAGGTACTGTTTTGTTACAAAATTGTGAACTCTGGAGTTCTTTTATGAGATTTTTATTTGCAGGATTATGGCAGGTTTTACGTTAGGTATCATAAAATAAAAGCAAACGTGTATAAACTACAACTTGAGAAGAGGGTTGATGTTTATGTGGCCTTTTGACGGCAAGAAAAAGACGACTGAGAAGGCAGAAAGGTCATGCTATGTTTCCGTTAAAGAGACTACAGAGGGAACCGAGCTAATTGATATTGTCAATAAACTCAAAGAAGTCCTTAGTAGTACCTCGAGGGAAGTCATAATTTTGTGTGTGGGTTCAGACCGTTCCACAGGAGACTCACTTGGCCCGATTGTCGGGACGATGTTAACAGAAGCAGACATTCCTTTTCCGGTTTATGGAACCTTAGAAAAACCAGTTCATGCCTTAAATATAAAGAAAATTCTCAACGACATTTATCAAAAACATAATCAACCATTTATCTTGGGTATTGATGCTTGTTTGGGGGATGAACGACAAATTGGGTTTATTTTTTTAAAAAAAGGTTCTTTAGTACCAGGCATGGCGGTTAATAAATCTTTACCTAGTGTAGGTGAATACCATATGAAAGCTGTGGTTAATTACCTGGATTCATTAGCACCTGCGCAATCCTTAAATAATACGAGATTATTCACTGTCGTGAAGTTGGCCGAAGTTATGGCAAAGATTATTACGCAAGCAGTCTTAGGGGAACTCTCAACTCGCAAAAGACCTATTGAAACTATCCAAAGATGAAAAATTTAAAATTAATTCCCACTCCCTTGGTAAATTCAACCATAGTATTTGATGTTTACAATTAGAGTAAGTTATAATTGGTACAATGTATACCTAGAAAGAGGGAGAAACCGTGGGGAATAATTGGGCAGAGGAAGATCTATTGTCTTTACGCGAAAGGGTCTTTATTCACATTAAAGATCTCATTTTAGAAGGTGAATTTAAAACGGGCGACCGTTTGGTGGAACGGGAACTGGCAGAGCGGTTGAATATCAGCCGAACACCTATCCGTGAAGCGTTGTTTAGATTAGAATCGCAGGGGTTTGTAAAAACCGTTCCAAGAAAAGGTGTTATAGTTGCAGATATTTCAGATAAGGAAATTATTGAAGTATTTACGATTCTTTCCTCACTTGAGGTTTTGGCAGCAAAATTAGCTGCTCAAAAATTAGACGATGAAACCAAAAGTAAGTTTGTCGAGTACTGTAAAAAAGTAGAAGTCTGCTTAAAGGAAAAGAATGATAATGATTTCTCTAATTTACATGGTGAATTGAATCATTTATTATACAGTTCAGCAAAAAATTCAAAATTATATGAAATACTAAGTGGGTTGTCAGATTATATTCGGGCATTTGCCAAGACAGGTTATAAAAATCCAGGCCGGCCGGTGCAGTCGATGGAAGAACATTTACGAATTATGGAAGCCATTATCAATCAGGAAATAGAAATGGCTGAGTATTTGACGAAGATTCATATTGAAAATTCTCGAAAAGCGTATATTGAGGCTGTTAATCAAGTAAAAAAGAGTAAATAAATAAAAAAACTCCATCCACTGGTGGAGTTTTTCTAATTCTGTCTGCAAGTTATTAAAGTCCGATTACGACTGAGGTGGTTAGATTCTGTAATACTTTTGCGACACTCATCGCCACTATAGGACTAGATTTAGGATTTTGCTTAAAAGGCTTGTTTTGAATCGTTATTTCCATTTGACCAAAAAAGCCCTTCGCAGTGATTGTGTGGGTATTCATTTGAATCGTTGGGTCCACATAAACTTGAACCTTCGTTTCTTCGAATCCAATCCCGGCAAGACTTAGTGCCGCGGATACATTCACGTTTTCAGGGAATAATTTTGCAGCGTTTCTGGCATTGCCATTAAAAATACAAAAAGGATCTTTAATTGTTTCTAAATCTACTTTCTCCTCCGCAATCGTCCCATACCAACTTTTTGTTGGCTTCCTTGTTATAAGGGTGATTTCATCAATTTCTCCCAATACACCAGCAGCGATTCGGTCCAATCCAGCGATTGCTGCAGAGGGTATTATCATTTGTTTATTGTATTTAGTTGCGGCCGCCTGTAAGGACTCATAAAAGTCTATATTTGCTAAAGCACCGACAGAAAGGATGACTAAATTACTTCCTGAGGAAAGGGCTTTTTCACCATATAGTTGGAGGGCATGATGACCGGCTGCTTCAATAATGATATCTAAATCTTGGTTAAAAAAAACATCTTCATTAGTAGTTACTTTACATTGACTAGGTGGGTTGCCTAAAGGACCAAGTGGGGTTCTAACCAAAAGGGCTTGAAGGGCGACATCACCAGCATGTCCTGACTCAATTAACTCGCTAATACTCCTTCCAAGCGTTCCATATCCAATGATACCAGCTCTAAGCATTTTCATTCTCCTCGGATTAAAATTTTTATAGCAATGAACTATAAAGTTACCAATCTATGTATTTAAAGTGATTTGTATACCATATACCATCGATTTTATACATTTTAGCCGATTCGATCCACAAAAGCAATAGTAATCATATGAATTTATATAAACTTCTAAATTTTCTAAATTATTTGCAAAGATTAGAGAATAATGGTATATTATTTTCAACCTTAAGAAAACAAGGTGTACATAGTGAAAAAGAGGGGGATGATCTGGATTATTCCTTCATAATCAAACTACTTAAAAACCAGTAAAAAAATGTGTAAGCGCATTCATGTTCAAATTTATTTTTAGGTAGATTGATTGCTTTAGGAAGTCGAAAAATGGTGTTATTGAAGTTGATTTTAATTCAGTATTTAGTTGTAATCAGAAATTACGAAAATATTTTTTTGTTATCATGGTATACAATCTACAATATGCAAGGCAATCTCTTGAATTTATTCTTTTATTGAAAATAGCAATTGTAATCTTTATAGGGAATAAGAAAAGAAATTCAGAAGTAGAGGATATACACCATGGTAACGAGCCATTTATAACTGGTATTCCTTCACCTACGGTCTTTTCCAATAATTAAAGAAATCTTTCGCATCAATCGTTTTAAAAATTTTTTAAAACAACGGAGGGGAAATATGGAATTAACAGCAGCTCATTGGGTTTATCTAGTAGTCACTGTAGCCGTTATTATTATCATGCTTTTTAGAAAAGGTGTTGTCTTACCTCTTATAGTTGGAACCTTTTTAGTAGCAGCCGTGTATAAAGGGAGCGTGATCGGCGGTTTTCAAGCCGTCTTTAATGCAAACCTAGTTGCCGCAAAGGAACTATTTAGTATTTTCCTAATCATTTCCATCATGATCGGTCTTCTTAATTCCTTGAAGGATCTAGGGTCAGATAAAAGGATGGTCGTGCCGATCAAAAAAATAATGGTAAACGGACACGTTTCTTATTTAGTGTTAATGGTCACTACGTTTGTGATTTCACTCTTTTTCTGGCCAACCCCAGCTGTTCCGTTAATTTGTGCTTTGTTAGTGCCTGCAGCAGTAAGTGCAGGATTGCCAGTCATGACTTCAGCAATGGTTATTGTTATTGCAGGACAAGGTATGGCACTTTCATCAGACTATATTATGCAAGTAGCCCCAATGCTTAGTGCGAAAGCCGCAGGAATTGATAAATCCTTAGTATCAGATAAGGCCTTCATTCTTTCTCTCATTACTGGAATAACTTCTCTAGCGATTGTGTATGCCACACATCGAAAAGCGATTACAAAAAGATCTGTTAATGAGATTAATAAAGAGGAGAAGGCATTCTTCCAAGTTACCGAAGAACTTGCTGCTACAGTAGAAGAAACTGCTGAAGTTATTAAAGTAAAAGAAAAATGGGGAAAAATCTTTGCGATTATTGTGCCTTTAGCAATGCTTGCTGTTATGATTTTTATGTTCCAGACAAAAATTGGCGGTGGAGCTGGATTTGAGGGAGGCGACGGCGCAGCTTTTATTGGAGGAGTGGCAACCATTCTCTTAGTGTTGGCGACGATTGCTTTTAACCGAATTCATGCACTCGATAAAATTAGTGAACATATTACCGAAGGTTTTGTGTTCGCATTTAGGGCGATGGCACCCGTTATTCCGATTGCAGGCTACTTCTTTATGGGAAGCGGAGACTTTTCAGCGTCAATCCTTTCCTTAAGTGAAGATGCAGCCAAACCAGGCTTTCTATTTGATTTGATCCAAGCAGGTCAAAATTATATTCCACATAGCCCAGTTATAGCAGCATTTAGTATCTTAATCGTTGGAATCATTACAGGGTTAGATGGTTCTGGGTTTGCAGGGCTACCGTTAACAGGTGCTTTGTCTGGAGCGATTGGACCTGGAAGTAATATCGATCCTTCCGTTCTGGCAGCTATAGGGCAGATGGGAGCGGTTTGGAGCGGCGGAGGTACGCTGATTGCATGGTCATCTCTTGTTGCAGTTGCCGGGTTCCTACAAGTATCACCGTTAGAACTGGCCAGAAAGAATTTCTTCCCAGTTATAACCGGACTTACCATTGCTACAATACTGGCAGTTTTCATTTGGTAAAGTAACAGTTTAATCAACTATAACTTTACATTAGACTAGATACAGAGATTAGGGGTCGCTAATAAATAAAGAGGCTATTCCAAAAGTCAGCAGCGAACTGATTTTTGGGGTAGCCTTATTATTTGTAGTTTAAACAAGAAAATATTTGTTATCTTGAAAAGACAATAAACATAGGATGAAACGAAAAGAGGGATAAAGGATGAAACAACCAAGGATTGGTTTAGTAGGGATAGGAAAATTAGGAACTGCTTTGATGACTCATTGGGATAAAAAGTCAATCCCAATAGGTGTTTACCACCCAGTTGAAACAAAAGCCAGAAATTATCTCCACCTATTTCAAAATGGCTATCACTTAACAGAAAGTGAAATAGGTAATGTAGATATCTTAGTTCTCGCACTTCCTGCTACGGAGATTATTCCGTTTATCTCAAGCTTAAAGCTCCAGAGCAATGCTCAGCATACACCATCTATCATTAATATGGCAACGAACTTTGCTACCAATGAGCTAATGACCAAGTTTCCAAGCTTAGAGGTTCATGGCATGAAGTATATGGGTCATTCTAGAGATTTATTGGAACACGCAAATGGTTTATTTATTACTGAATCCGTATTACCCCCAAAGATTAAAGAGCTTTTTGAGGAGATTGGAAGGGTAAAAATTGATCGTGAAAGTTGTTTAACAGAGGTAAATAAATTAGCCACGTATTTTGCCTTAAAAACGGCAATCAATATCGAGACTGAATTTGCGGACAGAGGATTATCTCCAGAATACCTTAAAAGAGCGCTAACATCGCTGGCACCCGAAGTGATACGTTCCTATAATGAGGGGAGTCTTGGGCACTTTGCTAAGGAAATAGTCAAAGAAATTAAAGCAGAGAAATCTAGTGATGGTCCTACAAGCCATTAAATTGCTAAAGGTGTCAATCAAATGATTGACACCTTTAGTGATGAGCGGCTGTGTTAGGCAAAAAACACTTGTAAAATAAATAGATACAACATGACAAATCCGATATAAATACTTGCGAAGGAAAGATTCCAGTTCGATACTTTATAGGAGCTTTCCTTGACGATGTTTGACATAAGTCCCAATGTGGCATTATATGGACCCACTAGAAACGCTGATACAGCTCCTGCTAACATCGCCACAGTCAGAATATGTGGTGAAATCCCAATCACCTCTGGATTCAAGCCTTCTGTCATTAGAGCTAATGAAACTGCGGGATGCAGCCCTAGAAAAGCAAAAGCTAGCGGGATTAAAGGCAGTAATATCAAAAAGATTTCCACACCTGAAAAATTAATAAATTTATTTACCCATGCATCTAGCAATACATTATTATGGGAAACATTAATGGTTGAGATAAAAAAACCTGCTGATAAATATATGAAGAATTGATCCTTCATACTTACAGAGAAGGATTGAAAATGCTGGACCAACTGGGCTCCGAACTCTTTACTCTGTTTTAAGAGGAAGGACCAGGTAAACGAAAATGGAATGACAAGTAAGGATACTAAAATTAAAAACGGATAAGGAAACTTTGATTCTAGTACAGAAATGACCACGTTAAAAATGATGATTGCCAAGAGAATTTGAAAGACTCTACCCGAACGATTCATCTGACCTGTTGGTTCGACCGTAGCAGCGGTTTCGTGGACGGATAGGTCCTTTTTGTTTTGGATCATGAAATTTGCCTTACGTGAGCCGATATACCAATCCACCCCCATACCTACGATGCTTAAGGGAATGACATACGGGAGTATCGAGACCCAGCTAACTCCTGTCATTGTGATAACTATCCCGACAATTGGTGTAACAGGTGCCCATATTAAAGGCATGGCAAACCCGCGCGTAATCGCTCGGCTCATGAACCGTTCCTTATTCTCAACGGGAATGACATCTAATGCAGGCCTAATCGAGTAGTATGTCATTGGTAATGTGGCCAGATTCATAAAAATACTAAAAAAATAAGATATGCCAGACGTAATCATGTACAATTGACCAGAGGTTTTTACTCTTTTTTGAATAATATTTTGTATGCCCCCGCTATAACCGCCTAGTTTTATCGGTATCCCTAAAATCGGAATCAGTGTAAACATGGTAAGCAAGTCCAGCATAGGGCCGAAAGAAAGAATATATTGATGCCAGGAAGCCCCGCTTGTCCATAATAAGACCACTCCAAGCAGCAAAAATGTACCTCCTAAAACTTGAACAAATCGCTTGGCTTGAAATAAGGTAATTAGCACAATCGCAAGACATAGACAGGAGATTAGTACACCCAGATTTAGCACAGGCAATAACACAGAAAATAGATACAATAAAATTACGATAAAAAACATATACCTCAGCATATCAACCACCCAATCTTTAATGAATTGTATACCATATATTATTATTTAGGCTAATTTTGTCACGAATTTGCCATTAATTATGAATAAATATGGTATTTGGTATACAAAATTCTTGTTTTATTGTTAATTCCATTATACAATTACATTATCAAATAACTCAATTAATAGGGGGCTTTTAAATGTTTAACTTTCTATTTAGATCCAAAAGGGCTGCAGAAAAAGCTGAGAAAAAACTAGCTTCACTAAGAAAAACTCTTAAGTTCTAAAGTTACTTATTCAACCGCCGCTTAAAAGCCGGCGGTTTTTTGTACTTTAAAAACAATATCAAGACAAAAAAACGGAGAGCAAAGCTACCTCTCCGGAAATTATATATAGAAAAGCTATTTTTTTTGTACAATAAATTTTCTAAACGGCTACCTCAGCTGATTTTACCAGTTTGGAGTTGACAGAATCCACGCTGTTCCCGGACGCCTTGACAATCTCATTTAATTCCTCGCGAGCAGCTTCAATGGTATCAAACTTTTCAAAAAACTTTACAGCTATCTGATTAACATATTCTTTTCCTTCAAAATTTTCAAATAATCGAATTTTAATCGTTTCATCAAGGACTTCAGCAATCGTATATTTCGCTTTTAAATTGTCAAAGAAATAGAAATGGTAGGTTTCAATCGGTTTTAACCCATCGTTTTCGAGAATTGTTTGGAAGGTATCTTTATTAGTTAAGACAATATATTTCCCCATGTAGAACACTCCTTTGAGTTTTTAATACCCTTTAATTTCAAGTCGGATAAGTATTTAATCTCTGTTCCTCTAAGTATAGTAACTTCCTACGTTAATTTTTTTCTTTTCTCACCTCCAAGGGATATTGTATACCAAACTCCTTATGTGTATTTTATATCAGGATGTTAAAATGTTCAAGGTTATATTCTAAATATTTAAATAATTATCTAAGTTGTTGATAGACTAACTGATTTACATGAAAAAAATTCGTTCCAATTAAAAATTCTAGTTTGCTTATCTAACAAAAAGATTGTATACTTCAGAAGAGTATCAAAAATTTTTGGAATAAACAGAAAGGGGTAACAATATGCCAAAAGTGATCATTCATGTTGATGGAACAACAATTGAACAAGAAGTGAAAGACAATGCCAATTTAGTAGTATTAGCAGGGACCCGTCAATTACCAAAATTAAAGTATGGCTGCGGAATGGGGCGATGTACAAAATGCACTTGTATCGTCGTAAACGGAGCTGAGTCATTATCTCCACCGAATTGGAAAGAAGAAAAAATGCTTGGAGATAAGGTCAATGAGGGCTATCGCTTAACATGTCAATTAACCATTAAAGAAGATATTGAAATTACACAGGAAAATATCTCGATCCAAGCCCCGAAGAAACAATCTGCTATCCAATCTTGATAGGGAATTTATTTATATTTTTTTATGGTATACAAAATACAACCAACTTAAGTAGGTGAGTTAAAATGGATTGTTATGATTTAACCAGCATGACATGGAAAGAAGTAGAAGAATCGCTTAAGACTGTTGAATTTGCGATCATTCCAATTGGTGCTCACGAACAACATGGTCCCCATATGGTAGAAAGTTGCGATGCTGTCTTAGCTGAAAAGATGGCCAAGAAGTTAGGCCAACGAATGTTTCCTTTTGCATTGGTCACACCAACCATTAATATGGGTGTTTCCCAACACCATTTAAATTTTCCGGGAACCATCTCCTTGCAGCCCACCACATTAATTGCTGTTTTAAAGGATGTTATCTCATCATTGAAGCATCACGGCATTAAAAGGTTTTTGTTTTTAAATTCTCACGGCGGTAACCAATCAACCTTAAACGTTGCTTCTATGATGTTAACCAAAGAACTGGATGTTGAAATTTACTATGCTAAGACGACTGCATCTGCTAAAAAGGCGATTAAGGAAAATGTAACATCACAATTATTTGGTCATAGCTGTGAACGAGAAGTTTCTGAAGCACTTTATTTGGCTCCTGAGCTAGTCCGTCCCGAAAACCTAGAAAAAGGTGATATCCAAGAAGAGGGAAGATGGAAGCAACTTCGACCTGGAAAAGCGATTCAAGGATTTTATTATTATGAAGAAATGACGAAAAACGGCTGTATTGGGGATGCCACAAAAGCAAGCTGGGAAATCGGTCAGCAGATCGTAGAGGAATCCATAGAGAATCTTTCAAAAGAACTCTATAAATTATTAGAACTGAAAGTGGACGTCCATCAATAATTTTAGTAGTAGAGAAAAAAGAGTATCAATCTTTAAAAAATTCTAAAAATTATATTTACAAATAAACAATATATTGGTAGTATAAACGTAAGGTATACCAAAGTGATATTTTCACCGAATTAAAGAGTGCTGGAAGAGGAATTAATCCACAATCTTTTTATTTTTAATCTAATTTGGTATACAAAATATCAAATGCCAAGTTAAACTTGGGTACCTACATAATTTAGAGGAGGAGTTTCAGTTGACAGAATTATTATCTAAAGATGAATTTCGCAAACAATTAGAAGAAGCAATTAAAGGTAACCATAGCCAGAAGGCTCCATTTACAGTAGCTTGGGCTGAGGGCAAACTTGGAAGAAAGCACTTTTCTAGATGGGCTGAAAATCACTACCATTATGTAGGACCATTCGCAGACTACTTAGCCTATATTTATCACAATACGCCGTCAGATCCAAAATTTGCCGCTGCAAAAGATTTCACTTTACAGAACATGTATGAAGAAGAAATTGCAGCTGACCGTCACACTGATTTATTGATTCGTTTTGCGGAAGCCTGTGGTACGACTGCAGAAAGAATTATCGATCCAAACAATATGGCTCCAACCACTTTAGGGCTTCAAAGCTGGTGTTTCGCAGTTGCAGCACGCGAGAATTTCGTCGTAGCAACAGCAGCTCTCGTTGTAGGCTTGGAATCACAAGTACCAGATATTTACCGTAAGCAAACACCTGCATTACGTGAACAATATGGGTTTACAGATGAAGAAATTGAATTTTTTGATTTACACATCGTATCTGATGAAATCCATGGTGAGCGCGGTTATAAAATTGTTCTTGACCACGCCGATACTCCTGAGTTACAGCAACGCTGCTTAGAAGTGGTTCGTACAGGTGCAAAAATGCGCCGTATGTACATGGATGGGTTATGGAGAGAGTATTGTGAGCAGGATTTAGGAGCACTAGTAGAAACAAAGTAATAAGAAAACTTTACCGGCCGTCCTATTAATCTTGTAATTTAAAGGTTTAAGTGACGGCCATTTTTTTATAAAACCATGGAAACAAATAAATGAAAAAAGGTGATAGTTGTGATAACTACAAAAGTAGAGACATTCAATAACTATATAAATGGAGAATGGCAGGAATCGGTTAGCCGGAAAACATTTTTTAGTGTGAACCCTGCAAATACTGAAGATCTTGTTGGGGAATTCCAGGCTTCAAACGAACAGGATGTTAAAATTGCGATTGAAGCGGCTAAGAATGCTTTTCCTAGCTGGTCCCAAACAGCTCCATCCAAGCGTGCGGCTATCTTAAATCAAGCAGCGAGTATCCTAGAACAAAATGCAGATTCTTTGGCAGAAGAATTAACAAGAGAAGAAGGAAAGCATGTTGATGATGCCAAGAATGAAGTCATACGTTCAGCTCAAACGCTCCGTTATTATGCAGTAGAAGGACAAAGTTTTACTGGGGAAACCTTTCCAAATGATGATGCAAATATGAAAGTTTCAACGGAAAGAGAACCGCTTGGAGTGGTGAGTGTCATAACTCCTTGGAACTTTCCACTTTCTATTCCTGCCAGAAAAATCGCTCCCGCTTTAATCACGGGGAATACGGTTGTGTTTAAACCTTCCTCAGATACTCCACTGATTGCTTTCCGCCTGGTCGAAGCATTAGAAAAAGCAGGAATTCCTAAAGGCGTGATTAACTTTGTTACGGGAAAAGCTTCAGACGTCGGTGACTTGCTGGTAACCCATCCTGCTGTTAGGGCTGTCACTTTCACAGGTTCAACCGCAGCTGGGGAAGACATTCATAAAAAGGCAGGCTTTACAACCCGGACGCAAATGGAACTTGGCGGGAAGAATCCGTTAATTGTTATGGATGATGCTGATCTTAATCTAGCCGCCACTTTGACCGTCAACGGGGGCTTTTCGTTAACAGGGCAAGCTTGTACAGGAACAAGCCGTGTCATCGTCTTGAAAAACGTAAAAGAAGAATTTGTTCAGAAACTTGTTGAAAAAACCAGGGCACTAAAAATAGGTAATGGTTTTGAAGCAGGCGTGAAAATTGGTCCGCTTGCCAACGAAAAACAATTGAAGAATGTTTTAAAGTATATCCAATACGGAAAAGAAGATGGTGCTGAATTAGTATATGGCGGTGAGCCAATAGTGACTGGAGAATTTGAAAAGGGATACTATGTCCAGCCAGCTATTTTTACCAATGTAAATGCTAATTCGCGGATTGCGAATGAAGAAATCTTTGGACCGGTTGTGGCTGTGATTGAAGTAGATACATATGAAGAAGCCATCGCCGTTGCGAATGACGTCGAGTATGGGTTATCCGCTTCGATTGTTACCAATAATCTCAAAATCGCCAACCAATTTACAAAGGATATCCAAGCAGGAACAGTCAAGGTTAACCGCACAACGACAGGGAACTTAATGAATGCACCATTTGGAGGCCTGAAAAAATCAAGTACTTCTACATTCCGTGAATCCGGAAGAGTGGGCTTAGAGTTCTTTACGCAATTAAAAACTGTCTATATGGGCTATTAAAATAATACATTAAGTAAAGGAGAACATCCATGAAATCTGTTTTGAAATTAGAACTAGAAGAAGCAAAGATAATGATTGAGGCAGCTAAGAAAAAATCAGAAGAGATCAATGTTCTAGAAACCATCGCTATTGTCGATGATGGCGGCAACCTGCTTGCGCTTGAACGTATGAATGGAGCGCGGATCACGGGACCTGAAATCTCGATTGCTAAAGCGTATACGGCTGCTGGCCATAAACGTTCTACCCATTTATTTAACAAAGAGCCGAATGGACCTGCACTTCCTGGAAATGAAGCCTTTGGAATCCAACAGATGCTTCCAGGGAAATTCGCCATTTTTGTTGGTGGATTCCCGATTGTTGTCAATGGTGAAGTCGTAGGTGGAATTGGTGTAAGTGGTGGAAACGGCGAGCAAGACACGGCCGTGGGAACAGCAGCCTTGAAAGCATTGCAAAGCTTTATAGAAAGTGCCGGACATGAAGTAATCACCGAAGCCGATATAAAAAAATAATAATAACAGGACCTCATTCGAAGCATTTGTTTTAGCAGAATGGGGTCTATCTTAATCTTCGGTTCTATTAAAATATGCGACAGAATGTTATATTGGTATAAAAAGGGGGAGAGTCAACTGAAAGCATATGTTGAGTTAGCTATTGGATTTGCCCGCACCGGTGTGACCGGTTATGGGGGCGGTCCCTCGACGATACCGCTGATTGAATTTGAAGCTGTTAAAAAATACAAATGGATGAACGAGCAAGAATTTGTCGAAATCCTGGCATTAGCCAATACTTTGCCAGGGCCGATTGCCACCAAAATGGCGGCGTACATCGGTTATAAAGTGAAGGGGTATTTAGGTGCGACCGTGGCTATTCTTACTCACATTTTACCATCAATTATTGCCATGATCGCCTTATTGGGTGTGCTTTATAGGTTTAAAGAATCATCAATTGTTAGTGGGATGGTTCAAGGGGTTACGCCTGTGATCGGATTTATGCTCTTGGAGATGGCTTATCGTTTTTTCCAAAATGGACGTAAAGGCTTAGGTTTTCCGATTATGCTCTCACTATCGGTCGTTTCTTTAATATTTGTCCAGTTTCTTGACTGGCATCCCGGCATCTTGATTGCGGTATTTCTCATCACTGCCTATATCATTGCGGATCGAAAAGAAAAAGCGGCAAAAGCTTCCGCTGAGGTGCTTCTTCAGAGAAAGGAAAAAAGTTCATGATCTATTTGCATATCTTTTGGGCGTTTTTTATTGCTAATTTATTGGGATACGGCGGCGGTCCTGCAACCATTCCGTTAATACAAAATGAAGTGGTCAACAATTACCATTGGATGAGTTTATCCGAGTTTGGGGATGTATTGGCGATTGGGAATGCCTTGCCAGGACCAATTGCCACCAAAATGGGCGGTTATATTGGTTATGAAGTGGGGGGGATTCTTGGTGCAGTAATTGCTCTAATCGCAACGATCCTTCCTTCTGCTCTCGCCGTTATTTTACTTTTTAAGTTTGTAAATCTATTTAAAGGTTCTCCAAAAGTAGCACTTATGACAAAGTCAGTACAGCCAATTATTGCAATTTTACTTGCTGTGATGGCCTATCAATTCTTTTTAACAGCCTATGAGAATAGTGGTATTTTTCATTTAGTCTTTTTGGCTGTGGTTAGTTATTTTGCATTGATTAAAGTAAAAATGCATCCATCCCTGCTAATTGTTTGCTGCTTGATCTATGGTGGAGTATTTCTTTCGTAAAAATGAATGTTAGAAAATAATAAAAAATAAGCGGGTGGAATTTATGGACGTAAGATGGGAGGAAAACAATCTTTTATCGATTCGGGAACATGCATATATTTATTTAAAGGAAATGATTCTGGAGGGCGAATTAAAAGCGGGCGATCGTTTAATTGAAAGAGAACTTGCCGGGAAATTAGGCATCAGCCGGACACCGATTCGTGAGGCTTTGTTCCGATTGGAATCCCAAGGCTTTGTAAAAACGGTTCCCCGAAAAGGTGTCGTCGTCTCCAATATTTCCGAGAGTGAAGTCATCGAAGTATTTACAATTCTTGCCTCTTTAGAAGTTTTGGCCGTTAAATTAGCTGCGGGGCGGATGGATAGAGAAACGCAACTAGAATTGGATCAAAAGATCGAAGAACTGATGTTGTTAAGAGATCAAGCCGAAGAAAACTTTAATCTTGAACATATACAAATGAATCGTCTGATTAATAAGGCATCGAAAAGCCCCAAATTGTTTGAGATTCTCTCTGGTCTGATTGACTATATACATATGGCTGCAAATATGGGATATGAGACACCAGGCAGAAGAAAAGAATCCTTAAGGGAACATATTGATATCATGAAAGCCTTGCGCGATAAAGAAGCGGAAATGGCAGAGTATTTAATGAGAATTCATATTGAAAACTCGAAAAAGGCGTATATCACTTATATTGAAAATATTAAAGAAAAGCTGTATAAAAAAGAAAAATTGGTGTCGACTTGAAAAATACCAATGAAAGATCTCGTAGCGAGCTATCATCTATGTTAATGACCACACCGACTTCACGATGTGGTCTTATATTTATCTTTTTTTTAAAATAAAAAAAATTAAAATATTGGTATTGTCTGAAAATTATAATTATGGTATATTGTATACCAAGAAGATGAATTTAAGGGAGGATACGAGGCATGCCAAAAATAAATTTCATTAACAGCAATAAACAATTAGAGGTACCAGAGGATTCGAATATCTTGAGGATGTCCCTTCGTTACGATGGAGAACTCCCAAACCGATGTGGCGGGGGAATTTGCGGCAGCTGCGTTTTTAAGGCTGAAGAAGGCGCTGAATTCCTAGATAAAGTCAAGGTGCAAGAAAGAAGAAAATTAGGTGAAGAGTGGTTAAAAGAAGGATATCGCCTCGGGTGTCAAACATTTGTGACAAATGGAGATATTTCGATTTCTTGGGAAGATGCATTTACAGAAGTCGTGAAGAAAAGAAAGCCTGATAAACTCCAGAAAGAAGTCTCTACCATTTAGTAAGCTTAGTTAAAGAAATATATGAATTCGGGGTGAGATCATGTGGGCCTGTGATAAACATATGAAAGAAATATTAACCTTCTTAGAAACTCCCCATATTAGCAAAGCTTCTTATCAAATTAAATGTTCACTTTGTGATAATCATGCACTAGCAAAAATCTATTACACTCATAAACCTTTGCAATTGAAAAAAAATAAAAAATTACGTGCATTTGCATAACATCTATTATGGCCTACCTCGAGTACTTTAAGTTGTAAAGTAGTGAGGGACAGGCACCATTTATAAAGGCTGTCCCATTAGTTTAACTTGGGGGCAGTTTTTTTATGAAATAAATCCTGATTTGTAAATACTATACTTGACATGTGACTAGGAATTGTTTTTTCCTATAAACTAAGTATTATTATTGTTGCCCTAACAGCGTATTTAAAGGAGAAGGAATCGATGGAAAACAAACTGATTGAAACCTGTACAAGCCACATTAAAAATGCAAAAAACATCGTTGTGCTAACTGGAGCGGGGATTAGTACAGAATCTGGCATAAAAGATTTTCGTTCAAGGTCTGGGGTTTATCAACTTGCACCGGAATATATCCTTTCCTTGGATTATTTTTATCGAAGTCCAAGGGAGTTTTATCAATTTGCATTCGAAAATCTTTACCATCCGGATGCTGTTCCGAATGTAGGGCACAAGATTTTGGCGAAGTGGGAAAAAGATGGGAAGGTTTCTCATATCATTACCCAAAATATTGATGGACTTCATCAAAAAGCGGGCAATAAGAATGTCATAGAATTCCATGGAACCATAAAAACAGCAACTTGCTTGCATTGCGGTAAAAGCTATTCGACAGGAGAGATGGAAAATCGTCTCGATACCATCGATGAATTCTATATCTGTGACCATTGTGATATCAGCGATAAAAGCGAACGTTTTATAAAACCGGATGTCGTTTTGTTTGGTGATACAGGCAAGTGGTTTACTGTAGAGGGATTTGATGCGATCTTACATATGATAGATGTTGCGGATTGTGTGTTGGTATTAGGGACGAGTCTAAAAGTAATGCCATTCTCCACTTTCCCCCAATACAGAAGGCAAGGCGTTCCACTAATTATTATTAATATAGGAGAAACTCCTTATGATACTGACAGTAATACATATGTTATTCAAGAGTCTATCGGGAAAACCTTGTCCTTATTGGATCAAAAACTAGGAAACTGAAACCGTACAAAAACTTTACAAGATGTTCCTCATTTTTCCATCGTAAAAGTAAAATCCACAAAACATGGGGTTTTGTGGATTTTTTAGTGTTCTGAATAATAACCCCTTGGCCGTACTACTTCGCAAAAAAGTTTTCTGTATAGTAGGGCTGCGATTCGTCATTAAAAGCTACGCCTACTCCTAAAAACTCGTAACCCTTCCGCAAAATATTTTCACGATGTCCGAGGGAGTTCATTAAACCTTCATGGGCGAAGATGCTGCTAAATTGTCCATAGGCAAGGTTTTCTCCAGCCATATGAAAACTGATATCATCCTCTTTCATCCGGTCGAACGGTGATTGTCCTTTCAGATTGGTGTGATCAAAATACTGATGGACCGCCATATCGGTGCTATGTTTACGGGCTGTTCCTCTAACATGCTCATCCCATGTTAGAACTGTAAGCTGATGATTGACTCGTGCTGCATTGGTCAAATCGAATAATTGATATTCAAAGCCTTCTTTTAACGCTGAATTGGCTTTGGTGTAAAAGCCTGTTTTCTTCTGCTCAAAGTCTTTACTGATTAATTGTATCGCTGTTACCGTATTATTTTCATGTTTATCATAAAAGATAGTTACGTAAGTTCCCTCAAGCAAGAACACATCATAGTCACTATTTTCCTGTAATTGATAAACTGTCAATCCTTTTTGGATATTGGTGATCGGTTCACCTAGTTTTGCGCGAACATCTATCTTGGAACTTCCGAGTTGGATTCCTTTAGTGGATGCAATTAAATCTTGGTTCGTGTATAATCCTGCTGCTTTGTTGTTTTCATCATACATAACCATAAAAAAATCATGGTAATTTTCGTGATAGGCGTACCAATTCGTCCCATATTCATTAAGTGATGACCGATTTGCCTTGCCTAAATTATGATCAATATCTTCTTTTAGATTACCAAGTTCTATATTATTAACTGAAAATACTTGGTTAGTAGGGATATTTAATTCTACTTTTTCTTTTTGTGGTTGCGGCTGTTGTTTAGTGAGTGGAAGTTCACCCCCCTGAAAGCCAAGCTGCCCAACTAATTGTTGAACCTTTTCATAAAAACTATTAAGTGTTTCTAATACTGCTGAGCTATCTTTTATATGCATTTCAGATTGAACAGAATCAATCTTTTTTTCTATATCGTTTTTCCCCATCTGTTTATCAATAACTGGCAATGAAAAATAAAATAAAAGTATAAATGAGATAATCGCAAGTAAACGAACCATGATATTTCCTCCATTTCTATTAGAATTGTACCCAATCTAGATTAAATGTATAAGTAATATGCTTGGGGGGAATAAAGGGAACGGTATGGCTGTAATGCAAATTCTAAAATCAGTACTCTAAAGGTCATAAAGGCACTATCTCAAATTGGATAGTGCCTTTAACTTTTCGAATATTGGTAATTGTATAAGGGTAAAAGTCTCATGCTTGGTCAAGCCTACCTATTAATCATTTCAGAAGTATCGCTAACTCGATATATTTTCCGCGGCCGTCCCTTGGAGGAAGGTGCCTCATCACCAATAATTTCAGCTATTCCTTCTTCCACTAAACCTGTTAGAATTCGCCGAGCATTTCTTGGTGTCATTTTCAGCCATTCTGCTATATGGGTTGCAGTAATTGATCCATTTCCCATTCTTTTTTGAACGGATAAAATTTTATTAAAGGTAGTAATGGTTATGCCGCTATTTTTAAGCTTTTCACTTATTTCCTTATTTTCTGTTCGGTATTGATAGGAGATTGCCTCTTGCTCTTTTAATGGACCTTCAATCGTTCCATTATTATCCACCAAGAAAGCGCAAAAAGAATCATAATTTTGGGCATGGTTTAATGCAAGCCGAGCATTTTCTTCTGCCGTCAATGCAGTATCTCCGTAACCAATTCCAATATTGGATGGTAAATCGGCAAGTAAAGATAATTTTTCCAAAAGAGAGGCAATGGAATTCTCTGTTTCTTCCAACGAACCCCTTGTCGAAAAAATAACAAATATTCCTGTTCCTATCGTAACAAAGGAACCAGATATCGACTCTGCAAAGTTTAATATAGCTGACTGGATCTCTAAATTTAATCGATGAAGATCGTATGACACCATATTATGATCTTCCTTTTTCTCCATCCCTTGAACTTTCACGAGTATGGCAGCAATTTGTGAATGTTTAAAATGCATCGTTTCCCATTGCTGGAGGGCTGTCGACAAGGTTTCGCGTATGTTGCTTCTTGTTGGCGAAACCCAATAGGCTGTTATGTTATGTAAACAAAGCTGATCATAAATGGAACGAAGGCTTGTTATACAAATATCTACCTTCCCATCTTGAATATGTTTTTGATGAAATGCTAGAAGATTATCAAGAGGGGTCTCATTTGTATACTCATGAACATAAACCTGGTTGCTTGGTATGCTGAGGTCGCGGTATGTTTCATAAACATCTCGTTCAGTCAGCGTGTCAATGCTAATCCGTTCTAAACTTCTTTTATCATTGTAAATGATGTCAACTAAGGTTTTGGTCAAGCTGGCACCATCTAATTGAAGTAAAAAAAATGGCTGTTTGACATCGCTCTTTTGAAATGGGTTAAAAAGGGCAGGTCCGGCTAAAATCCAAAGGTCAACTGCATGTTGATTTTTTTGCACGATGCTAGTGGCTTCTTCAGGGTTCTGGTAGATAAATGGTACTGATTGCAGCCGGTCACTATATTCAGTTGCTATTTCAGAAATAAGATGGACAGAGTCATTTGGTCCAATGATTCCGGCTCTTGGTTTCAAAAAACTTCCCTCCCAAAAAGATTATGTTATTTAATTATAACAATAATGGAAATCCTTTTGTCATTAATTTTCTCTAGTTGAAATATTTCATATTTTTATACTAACATTTTTAAGTTAATTATAGTGAATTTTTAGAAAATTCTGTTGACATCAGTATTTTTCAACTGTATAGTTTTATTTAAGGAATACATTAAGAATAATTCCGTAAATTAAATGATTAGGAGTGTTAGTTATGAATAAATCGAAGGAGTACCAAGATTTAGTCTCGTTGGTTGATCAACAACAATTTAAACAGGTTATAGGTCATTTTGCCAGCGGTGTATCGATCATCACCGTCAGTAATAATGGAGTCGATTTTGGGATCACTGCAAGTGCCGTTTGTTCCGTTTCAGTCGATCCGCCCATGCTGCTAGTTTGCGTCAATAAAAGCACGGGGACTTGTCATGCCATATCGGCTGCAGAATCCTTCACGGTAAACATAGTCAATGAAACTCAAAAAGAATTAGCATTAAGATTTGCCAGAGCAAATACGGATAAATTTGATGGCGTTGACTTTTCATATGGAGAGTTAGGCAATCCTGTTTTAGGTCAAACACTTGCTACGCTCGAATGCCGGGTTGTCGAAGAAGTAACAGGGGGCACGCATTCCGTCTTTTTGGGCGAGGTC
This sequence comes from Neobacillus sp. BF23-41, assembly GCF_041106275.1. NCBI lineage: Bacteria > Bacillati > Bacillota > Bacilli > Caryophanales > Bacillaceae > Neobacillus > Neobacillus sp. BF23-41. The sequence goes on along the minus strand of NZ_JBGBPR010000005.1, from coordinate 287,435 downwards.
CAGAAGGCCAATGCAGCTGATGGAGATCCTTTAGTTTACTATCGCGGGAAATTTGGCAAATTTGAGGAAGCTTAACTATCTTCAATTAAAGTGTTAAATAGAATTGTGCGAATAATCAAATTAATAGGAGGTTGTAAAATGGCATTAATGACAGGTAAACAATATCAGGAATCACTGAATGATGGACGCGAGGTTTATATTGATGGGGAAAAGGTTAGAAATGTGGCCGAGCACCCGTCCTTTAAACCCATTGTGGATGTAAAAGCCAGGATGTATGATATGGCACATGAAGCGAAGTTTGCTGATACATTAACAACCAGACTGCCAGACGGCGAAGTTGTTTCACGGGCGTATAAAATGCCTGAAACAAAAGATGATTTGACTGCGATTCGCAAACATGTTGAAACCGTTCTTGATGATCTTGGCGGGGTTGTTTATCGCGTCGGCGATGAAACGATCGGTGAAATGTGGTCCCTTTATGACGCTCAAGATAAATTAAATGAAATCGATCCGACTTATGCAAAAAATATTAGGTACCATATTGACCGAGTCGCACGAGAAGACTTGTTCCATGTTTCGGCAAACACGGATCCAAAAGGTGATCGAAGCAGATTGTTCAGCGGAAAAGATGGCGGAACCTTGCTTCACGTGGTCGAGGAGAATGACCAGGGAATCATGGTAAAAGGGGCCAAGTTTGAGACAGCCGCTGCTTATGCGCACCAAGCATTTGTAAAACCAACAATCCTAGATTGGAATGCCGGATCCGAAAAAATGGCACCTTTCGCTTGTGGATTCATTTGCGATATGGGTGCTCCAGGATTAAAGCATATTTGCCGTACATCCTTAGGTACGGATCGAAATCCTCAAGATTATCCTATCGCCACGAAATTCGAGGAAATTGATACCTTACTTATTTTTGATAACGTCTTAATTCCGTGGGAAAATGTCCTATTTCACCGCTCCTTAGAATCAGCCGCCTATATCCGTTCCACACTTCATCGTTATTCTGCCTTTAATTACACCCTTAGAATGTTACGCAGAGCTGATTATTTAATTGGTGCAGCGCTACTGAATGTTGAACAGACTGGTTTAACCCATCTCCAAGCTGTCAAAGAAAAAATCTCTGAACTTATCAATTATCGCGAAGGAATCAATGCCCATTTAACTGCTGCCGTAGCGGATGCGAAAAGAAGTCCCGGCGGGTTAATGATGCCGAATCCATCGCTTTTGTATACAGGTCGTGTCTTTGCATTAGCCAATTTCCCGGCTATGGCCCATTTAACGAGAGAGCTCGTTGGCGGTCAATTAGCGGTAACTCCAGATTCTGCCACGATGGCAGATCCAGAAATCAAGCAATATTTTGATCAATATTATTCCGTTGGCGAGTGGACGCCTGAAGATCGAGGAAGATTACTTTATTTTGCAAGGGATTTGTTAAATTCCTCTTATGCTGGACACAGAACCACGTTTGAATTATTTGCGCAAAGTCCGCCATTTGCTCAACAGATGGCCGTGTTTAATAACTTTAATATGGAGCCGCAGCGTGAGTTAGTCCGAAAGGCAGCAGGGCTGAATCTAACTGCGCCTGTTTCTAGTAACTAATGTAAGAAAGGAGTTTGGTCATTGAAAGTTCATACATCTGGTACATTAAAGCTCCCTGAATCCGTACTAACAATCGGGGCCCTTGATGGTGTTCATCGAGGTCATCAGGCCTTACTTTTAAAAACAAAAGAACGTGCGCAGGTGCGTGGTGTCCCTTTTGTCGTCTATACCTTTGACCCGCCTCCGAAGGTTTTCTTTAAAAAATGCCAAATGATAACTTCGCTGGATGAAAAGCTAAGCAGGCTTAACATGTTAGGTGCTGACCATGTCATTGTTGGTCAATTTAATGAGGCGTATACAAAACAAAGCGTCGCTTCATTTATAGATGAGGTGATGATGATTAGACCTCTTGAAATTTGGGAAGGTCCAAACTTCCAATTTGGTAAAGATCGGAAGGGAACCATCGAGGATCTACGGACCAATTTCAATGTCGGGGTTTTAAAACCGCTTCAATGTGAAGACGGTGAATTAATCTCTTCTACAAGGATTCGCCTCCTTTTACAGCAAGGAAACTATTCTTTAGCAAAAAAATTACTTGGAGATATCCGATATATTTCCTTTTTAGCAGAAAAAAACTATGCGGTTTAATAGAATAAATGGGTTAGTAGCTTGATCGATAAGACGATAATTAATAATACCTGGAGCAGCAATGCTGGATTTATTCCATATTGTTGCTTCAATTTATTTTTGCGTCAAATGCTGAAATCGAAATTGGCAGGATAGGAAAGCGAGGTACAGTTTTGAGGATAAATCTAGACCGATTACTGATGGATATTGAGAAATATGCGGCGTATGGGAAAAATGAACAGGGGGGTGTAACCAGGCCTAGTTTTTCTCCAGCTGATCATGAGGTTCGTCAATTATTTATTGAAGAAATAAAGGAATTGGGATTAGAAGTGACCATTGATGGAGCTGCGAATATTTGGGGTAAATATAAAGGAACGGGGAAAAACCCCGGTAGTATCGTCATAGGCTCTCATTTGGATTCTGTTCCTAATGGTGGTAAATATGATGGGCCGTTAGGTGTGTTAATGGCTAAAGAAATTGTGAAAAGATTAATAGAATTAAATATTCGCCTTGATCATGATATCGAAATTGTCTCCTTCACAGCTGAGGAATCCAATGATTTTAATTTATCTACATTCGGTAGCAGGTCGTTTGTTGGCCGAATAACGGCGGAAATGCTACAGGACGCATGTGATTCAAAAGGAGCACGCCTTAGCGATGAATTGAAGAAGGTTAACGGCGGACTCGACAAATTTGCCTTGATGATGGATATGCACAGTAATAAAAAGGCTTTTATTGAACTCCATATTGAGCAGGGACAGCGGTTAGAAAGTGCTAATATTCCTATGGCGGTGATTAACAGTGTTGTCGGGACATTCCGCAGTACTGTTAAAGTGATAGGACAGTCTAACCACTCGGGTACAACGATGATGGAACAACGAAAAGATGCACTTACGGCTTCCTCCGAAATGATTCTTGCTGTGGAGAGATATTGTCAAGGTCAGGGGGATGTTGTTGGTACTGTCGGAAAGTTAACGGTTAGTCCGAATGCAGCCAATATTATTCCAGGTCAGGTTGATTTCATCTTAGAGGTTAGAGCCGAAAAGTCGGTGACGATTCAACGAGCGGTAGAGGCGATCCAAGAGGTTTTGCAGGAAATTGCCGCAAGAAGAGAAGTGGAAATACAACAGGAAGTGTTTCTTGATCAAAAACCAGTGGTCTTAGATCAGGATATAGTGAGTAGCCTTGTCGAGACAGCTAGGGAAATGAATGAACCTTGTTTGATACTTCCAAGTATGGCTGTTCACGATGCAGCCCATATGGCAAGTGTCACCAAGTCGGCCATGGTATTTGTCAAAAGCATAGAAGGGAAAAGTCATTGCCCTGAGGAGTATAGCTTGCCCGAGGATATTGAAATAGCGGGTAATTTAATTTTGCAGGGAATTATTAATTTAGATCGTACTCTTTATAGAACAGAGTATAGTCTGCCTATTAATAGGACGAAATGAGTTGTGAATGAAGTAGTTTACATTGCATTCTTTTTAGTAAAAAACAATTAAGGCTGTTGTTAATAAACGAGACAGCCTATTTTTTGTCATGGAAAATAGATTAGCAGGACATTATTATACTACTAAAACGTAAACTAATTATTATCTATTAAGGTCTATTTTTGGGTGATTTGGTAGTACAAGCTTTAGAACAAAATATGTTATAGTATGTAAAAAATTAAAAGTTATAAAAGTTAGAATTTTTAGAAAATTAAATTGACATTAACACTATGAATTTGTTATTTTTAATTAAAGAATAATTAAAGAAAAAATCCGTAAATAGAAATAAGAATGATAGTCAATAAATATTGGAGGGAGGAAAACGTGTGGCATTAATAATATGGGGGAACCGGGAATAAAGCAAATTTGCCGGACTTCCCTGGGAAAGGTCGAAATCCTCAAGATTATCCAATCGCCACGAAATTCGAAGAAACTGATACCAAACTTATTTTTGATAACGTCTTAATTCCGTGGGAAAATGTCCTTTTCCCACCGCTCCTTAGAATCTGCAGCCTATATCCGTTACACACTTCATCGTTATTCTGCCTTTAATTACACCCTTAGAATGTTACGCAGAGCTGATTTCTAAAACTAAATCTTCTATTAATATCTAATTTAATAAATAGGAGTTTTGTGTTTATAAAATTTAGAAAACGCAAGAAGAAAGAGGAGGAATGAAGTTGGTATTCTCTAAAAGCTTAATTGCCAAAAAAATGTTTATGTTTTTGGTGCTAGCCGTATTGTTGGTAGGGTGTTCGGCAACGAATTCTTCATCGGGAAATAGTAATTCTTCTTCCAAGAGCGGAGACACGATCAAGGTAGGATTACAAGCACCAATGACAGGTGATAATGCCCAGTATGGACAGGATATGAAAAATGGTGTGGAACTTGCGTTTAAAAAGATTAATAGTGATGGCGGAATCAATGGAAAGAAGCTTAAGTTGATCGTCGGTGACGATAAAGCGACTCCGTCTGAAGCCGTTGCCGTCGTAAATAAAATGATTATGAATGATGGAGTTAAGGCGATTATTGGAGGATATAATTCATCTCCGACATTGGCTGCTCAGGATGTTTCAGGACCTGCAAAAGTCCTTCATTTAAACATGGGGGCTAGCCCAGACCTTTCAAAAACGGGCAACAAATACCTGTTCCGCGTAATCTTAACAGGTTCCGTCTACGTTCCGGCAGTTATGAAATATATGGCGGAAGAGAAAAAGGTAAAGAAAATCGCAGCACTCTATGAAAATACGGATTACGGAATCACCATGTATGATGCAGCCAAAGCGTCTACGAAAGAACAAGGCGTAGAATTTATCGCTGCTGAAAAATATAACCCAGGTGATAAAAACTTCTCATCACAATTATCAAAGATTAAAACATTAAATGCAGATGCAGTAATGGTTGTTGGTCTTTACAATGAAGTTGCCTTAATTGAGCAACAAGCAAAGCAGGCAGGATTAAACATTCAATTCTTCTCACCAGATGATTCCATGTATTCTAAGCAACTCATCACTTTAGGTGGCGATGCGGTTGAGAATCATATTTTTTCTTCGATGATTGATTTAAATGCTGAAACTGAAGAAATGAAAGAGTTTAAAAAATTAGCCGAGGAAAATAATACACCTGCTCAAGCGAATACGGCGATTGCTTATGATGCGGCCATGGCGCTTGCAAAAGCATTAACCGAAGGCGATGGCGACGCTGATAAGTCCCGTGACGCACTAGCAAATATTGAACATCAAGGCATAACAGGGCCGATAAAGTTCGATGAAAACGGTGACCGTTCCAATACCCCAATGATTATGCAAGTGCAAAAAGGCAACTTCAAGGTTATCAAAGAATCGGAATAGGGTGATTACTAGTGTTTATTGATCAACTCATAAATGGAATTGTCCTCGGAAGTATTTATGCATTAATGGCCATCGGTTACACCATGGTGTGGAATGTATTACGCTTTATTAACTTTGCACATGGCGAGGTTTATATGGGAGGGGCATTCGTGTCCCTTTATCTACTTTTATTAGATACACCAATCTGGCTGGCATATCTTGGCGGGGTGTGTGCAGGAGCGTTACTCGGTTATTTAATGGAAAAAATGGTTTATATGAGGATGAGAAATGCGCCCAAATTAAATCTGCTGATAGCAGCAATAGGGATATCGATTGTTCTGCAAAATTTAGCTCAATATATTTGGGGGGCAACACCAGAGCGTCTAACCTCTCCATTTCTATCCAAAAATATAGCGGTGGGAGATATGCTGATTAATCAGCATTATATATTTATCATTATCCTGACCATTCTTGTCATGATCGTTTTGGAGTTATTTATTAATCGAACACTTATGGGTAAAGCGGTTCAAGCAGCCTCCCAGAATATAAAAGCAACGCAGTTAATGGGGATTAATGCCAATAAGATCATTTCAATCACGTTTGCAATTGGGTCTGCAGTTGGCGCACTCGCTGGTATTTTAGTGGGACCCGTATTCTTAGTCTTTCCAACCATGGGGGTATTTGCAGGATTAAAAGGATTTACAGCTTCCGTTATGGGCGGAATGGGTAATATTCCTGGAGCTATGATTGCGGGGTTATTACTTGGCGTCATTGAAAGCTTTGCTGCCGGATTTATCTCCTCTGGTTATCGTGATGCGGTCGCAATGGTGATCTTGTTATTTATTTTATTAGTTCGTCCTCAAGGAATATTCGGAAAAATTGTCCAACAAAAAGTATAAAGGGGGGGAGAGGAAATGGAACTGATCAAAAAGCCGGCTTTCCGAAAAATCATGCTTCTATTTGGAGGGATTGCATTATTTCTCCTTCCGTTTGGAATCGTAAATCCGTACTTTATGTATATTATTAATCTGATCTTAATTTATGCCATTCTAGCTTTAGGTCTTGATCTCATTGTTGGTTATACGGGCCAGGTTTCTGTTGGCCATGGGGCATTCTTTGGAATAGGTGCCTATGTAGCTGCGATCCTGGCTAAAAACTTAGGTTTCTCATTATGGTTAACACTGCCATTCTCGATTATCATTACTGCGATTATCGGGTTTATCATTGGATTTATTGGTTTGAAATTAATCGAAGAATACCTTGTAATGGCCACCCTCGCGTTTGGAACCATTATCTGGCTAGTTTTTCTAAATTGGACCGATTTAACGGGAGGCCCAATGGGGATTGCAGGAATATCAGCTCCTCCAACTATTAAATTGGGAACCTTGGAATTTCCGTTTATACAATACCATGACTATTACCCATTATTATTAATCTTCGTATATCTAGGCATCTTAATTACTAGATTAATAATCAAGTCCGGATTTGGCCGTGCCTGTACGGCAATCCGTGATGATGAACTGGCCGCCCAAGCGATGGGAATCCCGGTATTTAAAACAAAAGTAACTATGTTTACTATTTCGGCGGCGTTCTGTGGTGCTGCGGGTGCTTTATATGCCCATTTCCTTCATGTCGTCAGTCCGGAAACTTTTGCTTTTGGCATGTCTGTAACTATTTTAACGATGGTCATGATCGGAGGACAAGGATCGATTGCAGGAGCGATTATTGGAGCGGCGATACTCACAGTTTCCTCCGAGGCATTAAGGGAAACACCAGAACTGAGAATGTTAATTTATGGCTTCTTGATCGTCATTATGATCATGTTTTTTCCAAAGGGAATCATGGGTTTGTTCCAAATTTCCAAGCAACGTCTTTTAAAGAGAGGTATTCAAGTTGAAAAAACCGTTATCGAGAAAGAGGGGTTGAGTTATGAGCAGTAATCTTGTTGATGATTCAGCCATTTTAACAGTCAAGCATCTCTCAAAATCTTTTGGAGGCGTTAAGGCGGTCAACAATCTATCATTTTCTGTGAAAGAAAATAACATCCATGCGATCATTGGTCCCAATGGAGCTGGGAAGAGTACACTTTTCAACTTGATTACGGGTGTAATTACCCCTGATGAAGGGAAGATTCAGTTATTTAATCAAGATATTACTTCGTTGAGACCTGATAAAATTGCGGAGCGTGGGGTATCACGAACCTTCCAAAATATTAGACTATTTCCGGATATGACTGTGTTTGAAACCGTATTAATCGGTACCTATATTCTGACAGGAGGAAAGCTGCTGCCTGCGGTATTCCGTACTAAAAGCTTCAGGAAAAAGGAACGGGAAGCAAAACAACGAATTGAAGAAATTATAAAATTCGTTGGACTGTGGGATATGCGCCATGAGTATGCAGCCCGGTTATCTTATGGAAATCAAAGGCGGGTGGAAATTGCTCGTGCTTTGGCAACAAACCCTGATTTATTATTACTGGATGAGCCGACAGCTGGCATGAATCAGAAAGAGACAAAAGAGCTTATGCAGCTATTTTCCCAGGTAAATAATCAGGGCATCACCATTTTAATTATTGCCCACGACATGCATCTCGTAAATACGTTGTCCAACCAAATCACTGTGATTAATTTTGGAGAAAAGTTGGTTGAAGGTCCTCCTGAAATGATTCAGAGTCATCCAGCAGTATTGGAAGCCTATATGGGGAGGGCTGAAGCAAATGCTTAATGTTGAAAATGTAAGTACCTATTATGGGCAGATTTGTGCCTTAGACAATGTGAGTTTGATCGTAGAAGAAAAGGAAGCCGTTTCGGTAATCGGTGCCAATGGTGCAGGAAAAAGCACTCTCTTGAAAACAATTATCGGCGAGCTCCGTCCGAAAAGCGGCAATATTAAGCTTTCAGGTAAATCTATTATTAAAGAAAAAACGTTTAAGCTTGTCAACCGCGGCATGACACTTGTGCCAGAAGGCCGCCATGTATTTCCTTTACTTTCTGTGTGGGACAATTTGCTATTAGGAGGTTATACACTTCTTGCGAAGGAACGTCAACAAAGAGCGGAAGAGGTTACAGAGCCGTTTCCCATCCTCCGCGACAGAAGAGATCAACTAGCAGGGTTGCTTTCTGGTGGAGAGCAGCAAATGCTGGCGATTGCCCGTGCAATGATGACAAAGCCGAAGCTATTACTACTTGATGAGCCATCCATGGGTTTGTCCCCAAAACTAGTTTTTGAAGTATATGACAAAATTACTGAATTACATCGGCAGGGTACGACTATTTTATTAGTTGATCAAAATGCGGAAATGGCCATTGACTTTTGCAGCCGTGGGTATGTGCTGATGGCGGGGCGTTTAGCAGGTCAAGGGACAAAAAAAGATCTAAAGGAAAGCGAAATTGTCCAGCGTTCATATCTGGGATAAAAAATACCTATACCTATTACTGGTAATATTGACAATTTTCAAAAAAACTATATATTCGGTTTAGGGAACAATTAAGGATTAATTCCTTAAATAATATAATCTAACTTTAGGGAGGAAAATTAAATATGTCAGTCCATGGTGAGACCAAAAAAGTAGAGATTCAGAGATTCCGAAAGTTTAAAACAGATCAGTTTTATCCAAAAAATTTAGGAAAACCGGAACACCACATTGTTAACGAATTTAGTATGGCTGTTAGAGCCGGGAATCGCATTTTTTTAAGAGGGCAAACAGGCTTTGATTTAGATGGAAATTTTCATGGCATTGGTGATGTAGAAGCACAGGCAGAAATGGCATGTACTTGTGTAAAGCAGCTAATCGAAGAGGCTGGAGGCACGATTCAAGATATTTGTAAAATTACTGTTTATTTAATGAATCGTGAAGATCGCAGTAAAGTGTATCCAGTCATCGGAAAACATTTTAAAGATGTTTATCCATGCAGTACCGGATTACTAGTCAGCGGCTTTGCAATGCCTGAAATGCTAATGGAGATCGATGTTGAGGCCATCATTAGCGAGTAAAGTTTCTTTATTGTGATTTATTACTATTTTCATAATAAAAATAGTAATAAATAGAATGAAAATTATTTCAGCAAGGGGGGATTATTTTGACATTTTCGGTAGCAGGCCGCTGTTCATCCACCGGTGCGTTCGGAGTCATTGTTACGTCCAGCAGTCCATCGGTTGGGGCAAGGTGCCCATGGGCAAAGACGGGAGTAGGTGCTATTTTAACACAAAATGTTACCGATCCTAGATTAGCAACGATTGGATTTTCTGTGTTGGAGAACGGGTTTGATGCCCAATCAGCTATACGGTCGATGAAGGAGGCTTCACCCTATCCAGAGTATCGACAAATAGCAGTGGTGGATGCGAAAGGTAATTCAGCTGCCTTCACAGGAAGCAGGGCGCTGGGTGTACATGGAGAATTTTGTGATAAAAATGTTGCCAGTATCGGTAATCTGCTCAGCGATCCCACAATCCCGGAAGCAATGGGACGCGAATTTTTACGCACGGATGGACAGCCTTTGGCTGAAAGATTAATTTTGGCGATTGAAAAAGGCTTCCAGATGGGTGGAGAGCTTGATCAGGAGCGTTCGATTGGACTTCTGGTATTCACTGATGAACCGTTTGCCTATGTAGATTTACGAATCGATTATAGTGAAAATCCGCTGGAAGATTTAAAGAAACTGTGGGAATTATACGAACCACAGGCAAACGACTATAAAGTAAGAGCCGTAGTCCCTGAGTTGGCTCCATCCTATGGGGTAAAAGGTGACGAGTAACTTAATTTAACAATAACATATGGGGAACATTATTCTTGTTCCCTATGTGTTATTGTTTTTGAAATTATAGTACGCCCCCTCTGACTATTTCTGCTTCCTTCGATATAATTCCATTGATTTATAGCCTTCTCCAAGAACCATCTCCATTTCTAACAAACGCTTTTCTTGAGTTTCTTTTCTTTTCGCACTATAGACATAACGGGCCCAATCCTTTTGATATCCAAAAGTTAATTGATTATAAGCTCCCAATAGATCCTCATTTTTGTTTAAGTACTGTTTAATATCATCCACATGAACAATATAGTCATCCACACATTGGCTAGATTTACTGCTGTCAGCCTTTTTTGTCTTTTTTGGGGCAGACTTTAAGCCCACCACTGTAAAAACATCGTTTAGACTGACCATTCTAGAAAACTTTATATAACTGTCAAGCGTATATCCCTCATCGTCCATAGCAAATACGTTTAACAAGCTGTCGCGTTCTATGTATTCTTTATATTTTGGATTATTCTTCTTTGGATAAGCAAAGTACACATAACCATTTTTCTCGAGTAATTGGTTTGCAATTACCGATTGAAGTTGCCGCGAAAATTCCTCTAAACTAAAAACGAACATAAATATAAGATCATATTTATCGTTATTAATTGATGAGTCATAGTCTAATTCATTAAAGTCATCCAAATCTTCCGGTTTCTGCAGAACAAGCTTCCGTGCATATTTATTCAAATTTAGTTTTTCAACAACACTTTTCGGTGAATTCATGTGTTTAACTCCTTCGTAATATTAATTCAGTACTTCGGGATTAATCAGGTTCCTTGGGCGTTTTCCTGTTAGTCCTGCTAGTAAATTCTCGACCGCAAGCTTGGCCATTTTAAATTCCGTTTCGAAAGTGGATGACCCGATATGCGGAGTTGTCACCACATTTGGAAATTTGAGAAGCGGATGGTCCGCTTTGACTGGCTCACTTTGGAAAACGTCTAATGCCGCTCCGTGAATCTCGTTCGCTCTTAATGCTTCAATTAGTGCCTTTTCATCAACTGTTTTTCCTCGGGAACCATTCACGAAAATAGCAGACTTTTGCATCAAATTAAATTCCCGTGCCCCCATTAAATTATCTGTTTCAGGTGTGAGCGGTGTCATTAAACAAACAAAATCACTTTCCATAAGTAAGCGGTCAAGCTCTGTATAGACAGCGTGATATTTTTCCTCAGCCTCCAGGTTGCGCGTGCGATTGTGGTAAAGAATATTCATATCAAAGCCTAAATGCCCGCGCTTCGCAATTAATGCCCCGATTTTTCCCATCCCAATAATTCCTAAGGTTTTATGATGAACATCTATGGCATATTCATTTCTAGTTAAATGCTGCTTCCAATTTCCGACCTTCACGAACTGGTCCAATTCAGGGATACGTCTAGCCGCCGCAAGAAGTAGCCCGAAAATCGCATCAGCGGTAGTATCTTCAAGTACACCGGGTGTATTTGTTCCAATAACACCGTGTTTTGTCATTTCATCAATGGAAAGGTTATTAAATCCAGTTGAGTTATTAGAAACAATTTTTAAATATGGGGCATGATCCAGTAATTCTTTGTCGACTGGAAGGGCAAGACCGACAATACCCACTGCTTGCTTAAGAGCCTGTAAAAAAGCCGGGTCTGTTTTGGGATTTATCCCCTCAAAAATTTCAATGTCAAAACTATCTCTTAAACGATCTAGGGTCTCAGAGAATTCAAAATTATAGGCAAGTATTTTTCTTTTCATCGTTATTGAGTTCTCCTTTTGTATCTGAAAGTAAGAATATATTTTTAAAGTGACATAGAATTTTTAAAGAGTCAACAATTCAGAAAATATTGGAATCGAAAATTAATAAAAAAACCATGGGAATCACGACAAGTCAGTTGAAAGTTAGCAATTTTTTTGATCAATTAAAATTATAGTAGTATATCAAAAAGAATCTATTTGTGTAAGCGCTCAACAAAATCTTTAATAATCTACTCATAATTATCAAATCTAAATTTATACGATTTTACCGTGTTAAATAAGTGTAATGTTGAATTCGCTTACATTTTTAGACTAAATCTTTTTTAAGATAATAGTAGCGTTAGCTTGAAATGAATATTTTTGTAAGAAAGGAATTTTTTGTTTCAGTGTATTACATCTTATGTTAGAATACATAACATAGTAATTGTTTTAAAATTCACATTTTTTAAAATAAACTAAAACAAAATAGGAGGTGGTATCTTGGGAAACGAAAATCCATCCTATCGTGATCAAAAGGTTATCACCATAGGAATTGTGACAGAATTAACAGGTCTTTCCAGCAGACAAATTCATTATTATGAAACGCGGAAGCTAATTTTTCCAGATAGGACCCCAAATGGGACCCGTAAGTATTCATTTGCGGATATTGAAAGACTGATTGAAATTGCGGAAAAAATAGAAGAAGGGGTACAAACACTCGAAATTCGCAGGGATATAGCGAAACGGGAAAAACATAAGATGATTATTGGTCAAATCAATTCCCATTTTAATCGGAACGGACCAATAAAATAACGAGGTTTTGGAAGATTAACGCGCATTAAAGAGCGAGGTTCATATACTGGGCCTGCTCTTTTTTTAGTGTCATCGCCGACATTTTTGAAAAATTTAGATATCCAAGTTTTTAATCATTTCTTTTAATCGTTATAATTGGAGTAATCAATAAATTTTTACATGTGAATCATTCGCAGGAATGAAAAATGAAAGGTGGATGTAAATGAAATATAACTTTGATGAAATTGTCAACCGAAGAGGAACCTATTCAATCAAATGGGATGGCGGGGATTTAATTAAACAGATTGGTCTGACGGAACGATATGACGATGAGACGATTCCGTTGTTTACAGCTGATATGGATTTACCAGTACCCCAGCCGTTAGTAGATGCCTTACATAAGACGGTCGATCACCGGATTTTCGGATATACCATTTTTCCAAAAGAGTATTTTGAAGCCATCCAGCATTGGTTTAAAAAGAGACATGATTGGGATATTCCGCAGGAAGAAATCAGCTATAGTCCAGGAACCGTCCATGCTTTAAATGTTGCTGTTAAAGCATTATCCAATCCAGGAGATGGCATCATTATCCAACGGCCGGTTTATCCTCCGTTTACTTCGGCTATTGAAGCCAACGGACGAAAAGTTCGGAATAATGCACTTAAAGCGAATAGCGAAGGCTATTATCAAATCGATTTCGAGGATTTTGAAGCGAAGGCAAAAGAAGAAACGACGAAAATGTTCATCCTATGTAACCCCCATAATCCAACCGGCAGAGTGTTTACTCGGGAAGAACTAAGGAAATTAGCCGATATTTGTGCGAAAAATGATGTCCTTATCGTTGCTGACGAAATTCATGGAGATTTAGTACGACGTTATCAAACGTTTATTCCGATTGCAAAAGCTAGCGACCATAGTGATCGTATTATTACTTTTACTGCCATCAATAAAACATTCAATGTTGCTGGGCTTCATTGTACAAATGTAATCATCTCAAATCCTGAACTTAGAAAAACCTTTAATACTGTTATGGGGATGCATTTACCCTCACCTTTTACCGTTTCTGCACTGATCGCCGTATACAATGAGGGCGAAGATTGGTTAGAACAATTAAAGGAATATATCGATGGGACAATGGAATGGGCAGTCCAATTCTTAGCGGCGAAAATGCCGAAAGTTAAAGTAAGAATCCCAGAGGGAACCTATATCATGTGGCTGGATTTTAGTGAGTATGGACTAACTCCAGAAGAAGTCCACAATCGGATTTATAATAAAGCAAATGTTCTACTGGAAGATGGGAAGATGTTTGGTAAAGAAGGGTTACAATGGCAAAGAATTTGTATCCCGTCCCCTCGTCCATTAATCCAGGAAGCATTTGAAAGGATTGCAAGAGAATTCGAGGATGTCAATTAATAGGTGAAATTATAACCAAAACCACTTGGTATCTATATTCCAAGTGGTTTTGTCTTGTGGATAAAAAGTGAGGAAAAGTTATAGGATATTTAATATTGAAATATAAATTGATTAAAAAATGAAAAGTAAATTTTTCCTTTATGAATGAATGTATTCTTAAAGTATGGATAAAATAAAAGTATTAATAGTAATGATTTTTTTAATCCAAATCTCTATTACTTCAATAAATCATAAACATCAATATTATTATATTTTGTGTATTATTAAATTTTTTTGTATATTCATATAGTTTAATCCCTTTTTTCTGTTTACTATATGTGATATATTAAATAAGTAAATTTGCTATATTCAGCAAGTGAGAACAATCTGAAAATTAAGGGGAGAATGAAATGAAAAAGTTAGGTCTATTAAGTTTGTTATTAATCCTTTCAATCTTTATCGCTGCTTGTGGAAGCAAAGACACAGCAGACGAGAAAGAAAAAGGTGGAAAAGTATATAAAGTTGGTGTTGATACAACTTACCCGCCGTTTGAATTTAAAGAAGGTAACGATTATAAGGGGATTGATATTGAGTTAATCAATGCAATTGCGAAAAACCAAGACTTTAAAATCGAACTTTCTCCAATGGATTTCGGTGGTATCATCCCAGCGATGCAAGCAAATCAGCTAGATGTGGCTATTGCCGGAATGAGTATTACGGATGAAAGAAAAAAGGTAGTAGATTTCTCAACACCATATTTTGATGCAGGGTTAACAGTCGTTGTTAAAAAAGATAACACAAGTATTAAATCAGTCGAAAACCTTAAAGGCAAAAAAGTTGCTGTTAAAAAAGGTACAACTGGTGCAAAATATGCACAAGATAATGCTGCGAAATTAGGAATTACTGTTGTTCAATTTAATGATAGTCCTGCCATGTTCCAAGAAGTATCTAACGGAAATGCAGATGCACTTATTGAAGATTATCCTGTAATTTCTTATGCAATTGCTCAAAAAGACCTTGGATTAAAAATCGTCGGTGAGCGCTTAAATGGAGATCAATATGGAATTGCTGTTCTAAAAGGACAAAACGCAGATCTTTTGAAAAAAATTAACAATGGTCTTGCTGAGTTAAAGAAAGATGGAACGTATGATAAAATTATTAAAACGTATCTAGGTGAATAGAGGATACGAAATGATTAAGCGCGCTTAATGCGCGCTTTCTTTTTGAAAGGGGATGAACAGGATGGATATTATTTCTGCAGCACTGCCAATGTTATTAAAAGGTCTTCAAGTGACTCTATATATATTTGTAATAGCAATTATTCTAGGATTTTTAATAGGTTTAGTAATAGCGTTATTTCGATTAGCACCGCTCAAGATCTTGAACTGGATTGCTAAGGTTTATGTTGATGCCATTCGTGGAACACCATTTATTGTGCAATTATTTTTTATCTATTTTGGTGTAAATTCTCTACAAGTGGTGTCCCTAAATAGCACTACTGCTGGGATCATCACTGTTGCCATTAATGCGGGTGCATATTTTGCTGAGATTATCAGAGCGGGAATTCAATCAATTGATAAAGGACAAACAGAAGCAGCAAGATCGATTGGTTTTACAGGCTCACAAACCATGCGATATGTGGTGCTTCCTCAGGCCTTTAGAAGAATGCTTCCTACGATTACAAACCAATCCATTATAAGTTTAAAGGATACGTCTCTTTTATCTGTAATTGGGATTGCAGATTTAACACAGCAAGGACAAATTCAGGCTTCTGCCACTTTCGAAGCATTTAAGATTTGGCTGGCTGTAGGTATCATTTACTTTATTATTATTTATTTATTAACCATGCTTGCTAATTTCATTGAAAGGAGGATTCAGCTTAGATGAGCATGATTACAGTTAAAAACTTAAGAAAATCGTTTGGTAATGTTGAGGTATTAAAAGATATCAATGCAGAAGTTAAAGAAAAAGAAGTAGTTTGTGTTATTGGTCCATCAGGCTCAGGTAAGAGTACGTTCCTCCGCTGCTTAAATCGCCTTGAAGAAATTTCGGGTGGAGAGGTAGTCATTAACGGACAGGATATAACAGACCCCAAAATTAATATTAACAAAGTAAGACAAGAAGTAGGAATGGTGTTTCAGCAATTTAATCTGTTTCCTCATAAAAGTGTATTAGAGAACATCACCATGGGACCTATTAAAATACACTCTATTGATAAAGCAGCTGCTGAAAAATTGGCATTTGATCTATTAGATAAAGTGGGTCTAAGAGAAAAAGCCAATAGCTTTCCAGGAGAACTATCTGGGGGGCAAAAACAACGGGTTGCGATTGCAAGGGCACTCGCTATGAATCCAAAAATTATGCTATTTGACGAGCCGACATCCGCACTTGACCCTGAAATGGTTGGTGATGTTTTAGAAGTAATGAAACAGCTGGCACTAGAAGGTATGACAATGGTTGTTGTTACTCATGAAATGGGCTTTGCCAGGGAAGTAGGCGATCGGGTCATCTTCATGGACGGAGGCTACATTGTTGAAGAAAATGAACCGAATGAGTTATTCAGTAACCCTCAGCATGAAAGAACCAAGGCGTTTTTAAGCAAGGTACTTTAAACTATAACATGGTTTCCTACTTGAATTAGGAAAACATGTTTGCAAATTACCTGTTAATACATTTTTTTAAATTGAGGCGTAGCATATACAAGCCATTAAATACTAGAGTTTGAACGAATCTAGTATTTGATGGCTTATTTTTATTTACTATATCAGTGGTCCTTGTTGGAGAGGATACCAGTGATGTCGGAAAAATACCTGCGATTTATATATTCCTATTTCGTTCTACTCCTAGATTACTCCATTGATTTAAAACCTACCGCTTTTGATATTCATTTTGATCAGACATTTAAAAAGCTTTGTTGTTTAATAAAAGAAAGGATGGACAACCTATAAAAGTTATTTTATAACTTTTCACCGGAGAGCAAGTTAGTTAGTTAGTTTTTAACTTTACAACTGTAATATCATTAGGAGTGAGTTAAGTGATAAAAGATAAAAGTGCTTACTTTCATTTACTACTTATCTTGTTAGTAATTGCCGTTTTTATTTGGTCAATTTATAAGCCAGCAGGATATTTAATATGGGCGATGGAAGTACTTCCTGCCATTGTGATATGTATGATTGTACTTATTACCTATAATAAGTTTCGTCTTACTACACTATCCTATATCATAATTGCCATTCTTTCGATTCTTACCTTCATTGGTGGTCATTATACTTACGCAAAGGTTCCACTTTTTACTTGGATAAAAGATTATTTTGAATTAAACCGAAACCACTATGACCGCTTTGGGCATTTCTTAAAAGGATTGTTTGCCATTGTAATAAGAGAAATATTAATCCGAAAAAGAGTGACTAAAAAAGGTCCTTGGTTAATTTCTGTGATATTAAGTTTTTCACTCGCAATTGGAGCTATGTATGAAATTATCGAATGGTTATCGACTAAATTAACAAAGAGCAGAAAGACTTCCACTGAGTTTTTAGGAGCACAAGGTGATATTTGGGACGCAGAGTGGGATATGTTGTTAAACTTTATTGGTTCTATCCTCGCGTTACTCATCTTATCAAAAGTCCATAACAGACTATTAGAAAAAATTAAGGGAATGAAATATAAGAAAGAAAAGGGATTATTGTAATTTTTGTTACTAGTTATTTAAGCCATTCTTTTATTTTGTAGACGTAACTCATTTGTAATGGTAAGGTTTTCCTGTGGAGGAAAGTATTTTAGCAATAAATTGGGTAAACAGGAAGGACTGACGCTTCCTATTCAATTCTAATTGAGAGGAGGAAGCACCTACATGAAATTTTCTCAAGATACAATAATTGATGTAAAAGGACTTGTAAAGAACTATGGATCATTTAAAGCAGTGAGTGGTGTCCATTTTCAAGTACGAAAGGGTGAGATATTTGGTCTCTTGGGTCCTAATGGCGCAGGGAAAACGACAACGCTTGAAATGCTGGTAGGCCTGCGTAAACCAGATGAAGGAACGGCCATAATTAGTTCGCACGATATCTTACGTGAGCTTTCGAAGGTAAAGGAAATCATCGGGGTCCAGTTACAATCAACTTCGCTTTTTGAACTGCTGACAGTTGAGGAAATTCTGAAAATGTACGCAAGCTTTTATCCAGCACATATTTCTATTTCTCAACTTATAAAAGATGTGTTGCTTACTGAGAAAAGCAAAAGCCGAATAAAAGGTCTTTCAGGTGGTCAAAAACAGCGTTTAGCGATTGCTCTAGCGTTGGTTCACGATCCACAGGTTGTTTTCTTAGATGAACCAACCACGGGTTTAGATCCTCAAGCTAGACGAACATTATGGGATATTGTTCTTCAATTGAAAAATAAAGGAAAGACAATTGTGTTAACTACTCATTACATGGATGAAGCACACATTCTCTGCGATCGGATTGCCATTATGGATCAAGGGGAACTGATTGCATTGGATACCCCTTCTCTATTAGTTAAAAGTCTCCAGTCCGATAGTGCCCTGGAGTTTAGAGTCTTACAACAACAAGACGTCATTGATTTCTCTAGTGTTGACGGTGTTAAGAAAGTGGGAAATCAAACAGATGTCCATGTGCTTTATACGGATCATTTACAGAACACTTTGACAAGCTTAATACAATTTGCAGCTGAAAAAAACCTGCAAATAGTTGATCTGCAAACAAGGACAGCGACACTAGAAGATGTATTTATTCACATGACGGGAAGGAGACTAAGAGAAGCATGAAAGCTTACTGGCAGTTAACTCTCGCACAGCTGCGCATTTTTCTTCGGAATCGCCAAATGCTGATGTGGACATTAATCTTCCCAATCCTTCTCATGACCATGCTAGGTTTATTTTTAGGTAAAGGAAATGGACTTTCCCTGTCAATCGGACTGATTGATGAAGATCACACAACGTTTTCAAGTGAGTTTGTAAAAGCTCTAAAAAAAAATGAAGCAATTCATTTAGAGATAAGAAAAGATGAAGAGTCAGCACAAACCAGTTTGAAAAATGGTGATTTACAACTTGTTGTAGTCATTCCAAAGGGCTATGAATCTAGTTTGAAAAATAGTGGATCACAAGCAAAGCCCTTCAACATCCCGGTTTATTTTAATGATACGAATTTTGCTGTTTCACAGGTAGGAGTAGCTCTAGTTAATGGAGTAATAGATGAGATCAGTAAACAAAGAGTTTCATATGAGCCTGTCGTTGTAATGGAATCTCACGGTATCAAAGCTCTTCATTTAAAATATATTGATTTTTTGGTACCAGGAATAGTTGCGATGATGATTATGAGTAACAACATGAATGGAGTAGCTGGTCAGATAGCCTCATGGAGAGAGCGTGGGATTTTACGTAGGATGCAGGGGACTACACTCAAAGCCTCAACTTTCATAGCAGCACAAATTTCAGCACGGTTGCTGATGAATGGAATGCAAGCGCTGATAGTATTACTAGTTGCCCATCTCTTATTTGGCGTAGAAGTTCGCGGTTCTTGGTTTACCTTGATATGTTTTATTGTTCTTGGAACACTAGCTTTTATGGCAATTGGTTTCATCATTGCGGGAATTGCGAAAACACCTGAAAGTGCTGCACCGATCGCAGGAGTTCTATCATTTCCAATGTTATTTTTAGGGGGAGTTTTCTTCCCAATAAAAAATATGCCGGACTTTCTTCAACCTATCGTAAAGCTCCTGCCGATTTCACATTTAAGCACGGCATTACGAGAAATCATGAATGTTGGGGCAAGCTGGACGAGTTTGGGTTTGGAAACAGCTATTTTAGGTGGTTGGCTAATTGCTGCATTTGTGATAGCTAGTTATACATTTAAATGGGAGTAAAAACAAAAACATTATAGGAGGAAAAACAATGAATCAAAATTACCAGAATCATCGTAGATTTCACCCATTGTTTCATTATATCTTATCGCTCTTATTGTTACTTACATTGGTAGGAGCTATTTGGTTAATTATTAGAAACGGAATCAGTCTATCTGCCATCCTTTTTTTAGCCATGGTTATTATCTTGGCTATCATGTTTTTATTAATTAGACAGTATCCTTTAAAGGCACAGGACCGAGCGATACGAGCAGAAGAAAATCTTCGATATTATGTTTTGACAGGAAAATTACTTGATGCCAGACTTACAATTGGTCAAATTATAGCTCTTCGGTTTGCTAGTGATGCGGAGTTACCTGAACTAAGTGAAAAGGCAGCTTCACAAAATTTAAGTCCAGATGAAATTAAGAAACAGATTACTAATTGGAAAGCAGATTATTATAGAGTGTAATATTAGTAAGAATCTACTCTCCAAATTGGATAAGAGATTTTAATGTTAATGTTAATGTTAAAAGTTAGTGTGAATTCTTTAGTGAAATCCACTGTTTTTTTTTGAAAAGTATCCATTCCTCTAAACTCAAAAATTATATTTAGTGCACGAGGGCAAATTTCCCTCGTGCTTTTTTTATAGAGAGGATCAGTACCTCTCACTGAAGACCATTTTCCCTATTCCAATTAATGTAGGTAGTGCAAAAACAAAAAGGATTCCTGAAATCATAAGAACGATCCTAAGGGGCAGATCCAAATATTTTTTCATTTTTTACCTCTCTCACTTTTAAATTGTCCCATATAGATAACGAACCCTCTAAAGGAATTAGACGTGACAAAACTGGTTTTTTGTTCGCATTTTTGTAAAAAAATGAACTTTTTTCATATTTCTCTCTTTTTACAAAAAAAGCTTGCCGACTTTAGTCTAAACTTCGACTTAATCAGCAAGCTTTTTCAATCATTAAAAATATAATAATGCCTTTTTCTTTTGCTTCTAAGTTTTCAATCATTGAATACCAAGTCTCTGGTTTATTTGAAAAGACGGTATAATAGCGTTTCAAAAATTTCACTATTAAGTCTGTTTGCAGTTCATTCCTTTCTCCATCCATTGGAAGGAAACATAGGTCTAGACCAGTTACAGCTTCTCCATCATTGTTCCAGGACGGGTGAACATATGGAAAATCCAGACGTTTGTATCCAAGGTGTGCCAGCACTTTACGACGAACATAAGGATCCATCGGCTTAACACCGCCAAATTCATAATGCTCTACACGATATGGATCATAGATTTCACTTCTTTCTATTTGTCATAATCATTTAATACTATTATTAGCGAAATGAAAAATTTGAACAAGTATGCACTTTATCATTACATAGTGAAAAAAACTATACTGTAAAATTTATATAGTTTCCCCTACCTTATTTTATTAGGATAAAATAATCTTTTCTTTTTCATACTAAAAGGAAGACTTATCATTACACTTTTTCTAAAGTGAACAAATGGCAGCTTATATCAGTGAGGGATGTTTATGTTTTGGAAAAAGGGTAAAAGCATTGCTAAAGATAGTAGTGATACACAACAACCTGTGCAAAGGAAGATATCACTAGACTCTCTAAAACAGGTTTTAGACAATATGGACGATGTAGAGATAATCGAACGCACTACACTTAACGATCAAAAAGTTGTCTTAATCTATTTAAGAACCTTAATTGACCAGGCACGTTTGAATGAATCGATAATAGAACCTGTTATCCAATGTCCACATGCCATGATTTACGAAAGCATAGCCACACCTAAAGTAATGAAGATCCAATTACTTGAAGAGGCACAGAAATTGCTCCTCACCGGTGCTGTACTTCTGAATGATTGTATCCAAGAACAATGGTGGGTCATTCCTCTTCCTAACGAATTAAGTAGGGGGATTGAAACCTCTGAAACAGAAACAATTTTATACGGTTCAAAAGATAGTTTCACTGAACAATTAGAACCAAATATCACCCACATACGCAGAAGACTTCCTATTACTGAATTAAAAACAGAGAAATATAAAGTAGGTTCATTAAGTGAAACAACGGTTGTCCTAATGTACATAGATGGGTTGACCAATCCTGTATCGGATGCTAAGACACTATGAGAGGAAAAAACAAGGTGAAATGACCATTGTCAATTTGCATGAATATAAAAATAAGCTGTTTTCACCATTTTCAGATCCCGTTCTTCCTGTTTTCAAAGTAGCGAAAGATAACTTTACTTACGAGGGGACTGCTTTTTTTAGCAATGATAAATTAATAGAAATGGTCACAAATACCGAAGATCAAATATTTCAACTTCTTGACAATGATCACTATTTGAAGTTTTTCCCAATAACCAAATTAGATGTGGTTATTGGACATCTACGCTCAAGAGTAAATGTGGATTTGGATAAAAATCTTTCCCTAGTTACAATAAACGTGAAACTAAATGGAAGAATTGAGGAATATCAAGGTAATAAAAATATCCTCAACGGAAATGAACTGATGCAGCTTCATAAGGAAATTGAAACTGAATTAGAAATGAAAACTACGGGCCTCATAAAAAAAATGCAAGAGCTGAAGGTGGATCCTCTTCAAATCGGGACACACACCCTTAGCCCCTTTTCCAAACCCATCAGCGAAAAGGTATGGTTAGCCGCTTGGGGAAAAATGAAAATAAAAGTTAATTATCAGCTTTATTTTGAGACATTACAAAATACTAAAAATAATTATTAAATTATCATGAAAAGAGGTTGACCCCCTTGGCCGGAGTCAACCTTAGATTACCAGTTAAAATTTACCTAATCGACTCTTGTCTTACTAAAGGATTCAACCCAGCAGTTTCCATATAATCTTTCCCCCAGTTATACATAGCATCGAGAATCGGCATCAAGCTTCTTCCTTGTTCAGTAAGGGAGTATTCTACTTTTGGAGGAACCACGGGATAGACTTTGCGTTTTACAATCAAGTCTTCTTCCAGTTCTCGCAATTGATTAACTAGCATTCTCTGCGTGATCCCTGGCATAAGAGCTTTCAGTTCACCAAATCGCTTCGTTCCCTCTTTTCCTAGATGCCATAGTATAAGCATCTTCCATTTACCACCGATAACGGAAAGAGTTAATTCTTTTTCACAATTAAACATCTTATCCTGCATTCGCGACATTTCACTTCACCTCCATATTTATTATAACCCACAGTATACTTTTTTCACTATATAAAATAAAAGTCTGTACTTGTAATATCCTTCCATACATTATATATTAGCAGTGAAAATATAATTCTATTCTGCTGTTCAAGAAAGGAGTTAAAGAAGATGGAACAATTTAAAGCATTGATGGTTGATAAAAATGAAAACGATTTTTCTGTTCAAGTCAAAAATATTACCTTAAATGAGTTACCTCAAGGTGATGTTTTAATCAAAGTTGTTTATTCTGCTATAAACTATAAAGATGGTTTAGCAAGTATTCCGAATGGGAAAATCGTTACAACCTATCCCTTTATTCCAGGTATTGATATAGCAGGTGTAGTCGTATCGTCTCAAGATCCACGCTTCCGCGAAGGAGATGAGATCATAGCAACAAGCTATGAAATTGGGGTATCCCATTATGGCGGTTATAGTGAATATGCCCGCATTCCTGGTGATTGGATTGTCCCTTTACCTGAAAATTTAACGTTGATGGAATCAATGATTTTGGGGACAGCAGGTATTACTGCAGCCCTCTCCATTCAAAGGTTAGAAGATAACGGTTTATCGCCAGAAAAGGGCAAAGTCCTTGTCACTGGAGCTACTGGCGGGGTAGGAAGTTTAGCTGTTTCGATGCTTTCAAAAAGAGGATACGAAGTTGTCGCTAGTACGGGTAAAATTTATGAGTATAGCTTTTTACATAAGCTTGGTGCAAAAGAGATTATCTCTCGTGAAGATGTCTTTAACGGTAAAATTAAACCCCTTGATAAACAAATTTGGGCTGCGGCGGTTGATCCAGTAGGGGGAGAGACACTTGCATCCATCTTAAGTAAAATCCAAAACAATGGTTCTGTTGCGGTGAGTGGCTTAACTGGTGGAGGTAGCGTTCCAACCACTGTATTTCCCTTTATTTTACGTGGCATAAACCTTCTCGGAATCGATTCTGTTTATTGTCAAATGCATGTTAGACAAGACCTTTGGAATCGAATGGCTACCGATTTAAAACCTTCTACTCTTTCTGAAACTGTAAATAAAGAAATTACACTAGAAGAATTACCTGAAACCTTACCTACTATTTTAAAAGGACAAGCAAGAGGTAGAATCATAGTAAAGATTTAATAAAACAATAGAGAGGGACCCAAAGTCTCTCTCTAAATGAAATTACTTTCTTAACATGACAACATTTTTTTCTAGATCCAGAGTGATAACTAAGTCAGTCATGCCAACAAATAACCCATTTTCAACTACTCCCGGTATCATGTTAAGCATTCGTTCTAACCTCTCAGGTTGAACGTGCTCAGAAATTTCGCAGTCAAAAATATAGTTCCCATTTTCGGTAATAAACGGATTTTCTCTGTTTAATCGAATTTCTGGGACTAAACCAATGGCTCTAATATGTTTTTCCTAATCACAAATGTTTTTCCGACTTCTTTAGCTGTAAAGAGTAAGATAGGGATATTTAAACCTAAAAAAGGTGCAAATATTGGAAGCCCCACATGGCATTTGCCATAATTGATAAGGCAGTTACCCCATCATCTACCAGCCCATTTGGCGCTCATATCATTTCTAATCCCATTGCTACAATAGCCGCTCCTACTGTTAAAAGAATATAATCAAAAAATTTATTCATTCAATCCCCCAGCTAGAAATGTCTTTATTAATAAGAGATTTTTATAAACAACATCAACAATGACAATTTGGGCAATTATCAAGCAACTTATACAGAAAATAGGCCATGCGGAATGGTGCATTGTTTCTTTTAAAGTTAATAGTAAGACTATATAAGCCGTTTGTCTTATAGTATACTTTTTAGCACTATGTAAAATAAAAGTGCGTACTTTTATTGTTGTTATATACGTAGTATACTTGCAATTGTTCAGCGAGAGAACATGATATCCCTTATTGCGGCAGGTACAGATAATGCACTATAAGGATAATATTACTGTAAAAGTATTATTACCCTTTGGGAACATTATCACTGTACAACAATAAAAAAATTATAGGAGTGAATATAGATGGAATTACAATTAGCATTAGATTTAGTCAATATCCCAGAAGCAATTCAGTTGGTAAAAGAAGTGGAGGAACATATTGATATCGTTGAAATCGGAACACCTGTTGTTATCAATGAAGGTCTCCATGCAGTAAAGGCAGTAAAAGAAGCATTCCCTAATTTAAAAGTTTTAGCAGACCTTAAAATTATGGATGCTGCTGGTTACGAAGTGATGAAAGCTTCTGAAGCAGGTGCAGATATCGTCACAATTCTTGGAACTGCTGAAGATATGTCAATCAAAGGTGCTGTTGAAGAAGCGAAAAAACAAGGTAAAAAAATCCTTGTTGATATGATTGCTGTAAAAGACCTTGCTGGACGTGCAAAAGAAGTGGACGCTATGGGCGTTGATTATATTTGTGTTCATACTGGCTACGATCTTCAAGCAGTTGGAAAGAACTCTTTTGAAGATTTACAAACCATCAAAGGTGTTGTAAAAAATGCTAAAACTGCAATCGCTGGTGGTATTAAGTTAGACACACTTCCAGAAGTCATCAAAGTACAACCAGACCTTGTCATTGTAGGTGGCGGGATTACTGGACAAGCTGATAAAAAAGCTGCTGCTGCCAAAATGCAACAAATGATTAATCAAGGGTAATTCAGATCATGAATACAACTCAATACCTAGCTGAAATCATAAAAGAGTTAAATAGCTCCGTAGATTTAATTTCGAATGATGAAGCTGAAAAATTAGTTAATGGGATTCTTGAATCAAAAAAAATCTTTGTTGCAGGCGCAGGTAGATCTGGATTTATGGCCAAATCATTCGCCATGCGAATGATGCACATGGGGATAGATGCCTATGTGATTGGCGAAACAGTAACCCCTAACTTTGAAAAAGATGACATCTTAATCATTGGATCAGGTTCAGGAGAAACGAAAGGTTTAGTTTCCATGGCTGAGAAGGCAAAAAGCATCGGTGGGACGATTGCAGCTGTAACCATTTTCCCTGAGTCCACTATTGGACAATTAGCGGATATCACAATTAAGTTGCCTGGCTCACCTAAAGATCAGTCGGAGAGTGATTTTAAGACGATTCAACCAATGGGCTCATTATTTGAGCAAACACTTTTACTATTTTACGACGCTGTGATTCTTCGGTTCATGGAGAAAAAAGGTTTGGATACCAATAAAATGTACGGTAGACACGCCAACTTAGAATAAATATATTATTCTTCGAGTTCTAAATAGGAAAGACCGCAAGCTGTTTCCATGCAAGATTGCGGTCTTTCTGTTAGAATGAACTACTTCAATTTGTAATAATTTTAGGAGTGATAAAATGATTTCTTTAAATGGAAAAACTGCAATAGTTACTGGCGCAGGAAGAGGCATTGGACGTGCTACTGCTATCGCCTTAGCAAAAGAAGGCGTTCATTTAGGCCTAATCGGCTTAAATATGTCTAATCTAGAAAAGGTAGCTGCTGAACTAGCACAATTTGATGTAAAGGTTTCTGCAGCAACAGCAGATGTGACTGATCTTGAATCCGTTACCCATGCTGTTGAACATATCAAATCAGACTTAGGCCCAATTGATATCCTAATCAACAATGCTGGTGTTGCTAAATTTGGTGGGTTCCTTGATCTAACACCAGAAGAATGGGAAAAAATCATCCAAGTCAATTTAATGGGTGTGTATAATGTAACAAGAGCAGTATTACCAGGAATGATCGAAAGAAAATCAGGAGATATCATCAATATCTCTTCATCTGCCGGCCAAAAAGGTGCTCCTGTTACAAGTGCTTACAGTGCTTCTAAATTCGCTGTTTTAGGGCTAACAGAATCACTTATGCTAGAAGTAAGAAAACATAATGTCCGTGTTACTGCTTTAACACCAAGTACGGTCGTTACAGATTTAGCCATTGATACAAATCTTGTTAAAGGCAATGAAGAAAACGTGATGCACCCAGAAGACCTTGCAGAATTAGTCGTCGCTAGTTTAAAATTTAATCCAAGAGTATTCGTTAAAACAGCTGGATTATGGTCAACAAATCCATCATAAAACCGAAGCAGATCCAGTGGGGTCTGCTTCTTTAGTTCGTACAAAATACTCTTATATGCATCAGTGATACAAGGACATTACTTTCTCTAAATCAACAATTAACTGGTTAACTTCATTCTGTGCTAAGCGTACAAGCATTTGATCGTATAAAGTAATAATTTGCCCATCCTCTTCATGCTGATGTTTTTTTAAATAATGATAGATATTATTTATTTGGTTTTCTTTAAGGACCGATTCTGTGTTGAAATTTTTAACTTTCTGTAAGGAAAATTCATTCATACTTGAATCAAATTCACCTGAAATAATGGTCCCTTGCAAGAACATAATCTCACTCCTCCAAGTCAGTATATGTTAGTTTAACCCTAAAACAAGGTACAAATTGCACGATCTTTATACATTGAAACCACATTGCTTATTTTGATGCCAACATTAGTCCTCTTTGAATCAAAACTGGGTATTCCTCATTCAATTTCTTAATTTCTTCGAGTTGATTTAAAAGAAACTCTTGTTTTTCTAGTAAAAGATTATGTTTTATTAATAGCTCTAGGATTTCAATTCTTAATAACCAATCCTCATGAAATTCACTTGTTAAAGTATTGTTTATATTGATTACATCTAATAGTTCTTCCTCAAGTTTTTTTGGATTATGACCATTCTCACGTAAACTTCTTACTTTCCTATACAGTTGTTCAAGTGGTGTTAATTCTTCTTTAACAAGTGGTGGTTGTTCTGCTTCTTCCAAATCGGAAAAGAACTGTTCAGAATCGGCTGCACCTGCAAATACAGAAGTTATTTTTTCTCCTACAGCCATATCATATGAACCCCAAGTAGGATGGAACATCGTTTCTCCATTTAAAGTAACCGTACAATTAGTAAACGAAATGACGATTACCTTGCCGTCTTTCCGAAGGAACTGAGTTGGAATTCCACTGACTTGAACTCCACTCTCAAAATTCAATATACTCTCTTGACCAATCTCTACATCAATCGTGCTCAGCTCTTCATCTGTCAAATCTTCAAGAGGTGCAGCTGTATTTTTAAGCTTTCCAATTGGAGAACCAAAGCCATCATGATGTGTTTCTTTACTGTGTCCTTTTATTTCACTACTTTCATATGCTAATGCAGACGGTCCCTCTGTTTTAATATAAATGGCTTCACCAAGTACATCTTTCATAACAGTGGTTAACGTTCCTGTCAATTGCAGACCTGAGCTAAATTCAAAGGTTGCAATATGATTAGAGCGAAGAGGGATTGTATTGTTGTAGTAGGCTCATTAATGACCGAAAGCTGATTTCACATGGGGTTGCGATAAGAAAGAGGGCTCACTGATCAGACCGTAACCCTCTTTCAAATAATGTTACAGTCACTAACTGTTCGTTTTCAATAACCGTACATATACAATCGATAACTTCATTTATTAAATGTTATTCTGATATAATAAAATAAATGTAACCGTTTTCAGATAATATAGTATTTCACCATATACATGCCAATATTATCATTCATAACCATTGATAACTAAGGATATAGTACTATTTTTAGTAAAATTAATCACAATTCACACTTTGTTCAACACTTCACAAACCGTTATTCAAAATACATGTTATGATAAATCCATAAACAAACAAGGAGTGATAAGACATGATAGTATGTGAATGGAAAACCTTCTCTACAGATTCTGAAACTTATACCCTAGAAGTATTTGAAGAAGCAGTTGGGGATGAATTTGAGGCAATGTATTTTAAAGAAAATGAAGAAATCCCCGCCTATATCTGGACCGTAAATTACGTGGTTATTGTTAAAAAGTATTCGAAAGTTCTAACTGACATTTTATTTGAAAAGATTCCACGCAATCCAGTTTGTGAGTAAAAATCAAGTAGAGTATTATTATTTTTAATCAAATATGTGAAGTTTTTCACAAAGATTATGATACATGACATCCAGAGAAAATACCAGCTTGATTGTGTATTATTTTTTAAAAATACTTGTGAAAAAATTCACAAACACTTAATCAAATGGAGGTATTAAGATGGCAGTAGTAGAAAAGGTAATTAAAGAAAAGCAAACCGTAACACAAATGGTTAACGTTTTGGTGGAGAACGGACTAGAAGCATTGAATGAATTCCGCAGCTTCGACCAAGACATGATTAATAATATTGTCAAAGAAATGGCTTTGGCCGGTCTTGATCAGCATATGCCACTTGCAAAGCTAGCCGTTGAAGAAACAGGAAGAGGCGTGTACGAAGATAAAATCATCAAAAACATGTTTGCTACTGAATATGTTTATCATAATATCAAATATGATAAAACTGTTGGTATTATTAACGAAAATGAACATGAAGGAATGATTGAAATTGCGGAGCCGGTCGGGGTGATTGCTGGAGTTACACCTGTAACCAATCCAACGTCGACCACCATGTTTAAAGCACTCATTTCAATTAAAACCAGAAATCCAATTATTTTTGCCTTTCATCCATCGGCCCAGAAATGCAGCAGTGAAGCGGCAAGGGTGCTTAGAGATGCAGCAATCAAGGCGGGTGCGCCAGAAAATTGCATTCAATGGATTGAAACACCGTCGCTTGAAGCAACACAAGCCTTAATGAACCACTCAAAAATATCATTAATTCTTGCCACTGGCGGTGCGGGGATGGTTAAATCTGCTTACAGTTCAGGTAAGCCAGCACTCGGAGTTGGGCCAGGAAATGTCCCTTGTTATATTGAAAAAACAGCCAATCTTCATCAGGCAGTTAATGACTTAATTTTATCAAAAACGTTTGATAATGGAATGATTTGCGCTTCCGAACAAGCAGTCATTATTGATAAAGAAATATACGACGCTGTAAAACAAGAATTGGTAGCAAATAATTGTTATTTTTTAAATGAAGAAGAAAAAGCGAAGGTTGAAAAATTAGTTATTAATGAGCAATCCTGTGCTGTTAATCCAGTAATTGTTGGGATGGCTGCTTCAAAGATTGCACAGTTAGCAGGAGTAAAGGTTCCTGATGATACAAAGATCCTTATCGCAGAATTAAAAGGTGTCGGACCAGGATACCCACTTTCAAGGGAAAAATTGAGCCCAGTGCTTGCTTGTTACAAGGTAAGTGGTCTTGAGGAAGGATTAAAACGGGCCGAAGAAATGCTGGAGTTCGGCGGCCTAGGTCATTCAGCTGTTATTCATACCACTGATCAAACAGTGATTAAGAAGTTTGGACTGCGGATGAGAGCGGGACGTATTATTGTCAACGCCCCATCTTCACAAGGTGCGATCGGTGATATCTACAATGCCTACATGCCGTCCTTAACCCTCGGATGTGGAACGTATGGTGGGAATTCTGTCTCTACAAATGTGGGTACTACTCACTTAATTAATATTAAAAAAGTGGCGAAAAGGAATATTAATATGCAATGGTTTAAAGTTCCATCTAAAATTTATTTCGAGAAAAATTCAACTCAATATCTTTCCAAAATGCCGAAAATTTCGAAAGCATTTATTGTCACCGACCCTGGAATGGTGAAATTAGGATATGTGGATAAAGTCCTTTACTATTTAAGAAAGCGCCAGGATTATGTTCACTGCGAAATTTTTTCAGAGGTTGAACCAGACCCATCGATTGAAACAGTGATGAAAGGTGCAGAAATGATGGCTAACTTCCAGCCAGATGTTATCATTGCGCTTGGCGGTGGCTCTGCAATGGATGCGGCCAAAGGAATGTGGCTGTTCTATGAACATCCAGATACAGAATTCTTTGGCTTGAAACAAAAGTTCTTAGATATTCGAAAACGAATTGTTAAATATCCGAATCTTGGCCAAAGGGCACAATTTGTAGCCATTCCTACCACTTCTGGAACAGGCTCGGAAGTAACATCATTCTCGGTGATTACTGATAAAGAGGCAAATATTAAATATCCGCTCGCAGATTATGAATTGACTCCAGACGTAGCCATTATCGATCCGCAGTTTGTGATGACGGTGCCTAAACATATTACTGCTGATACAGGATTGGACGTGTTGACACATGCGATTGAAGCATTTGTATCCTGTATGGCCAATGATTTCACGGATGGCCTTGCAATAAAAGCAATCCAGCTCGTATTTGAATACCTGCCAAGAGCTTACAAAAACGGTATGGATGAAGAAGCGCGCGAAAAGGTCCATAATGCTTCAACCATTGCCGGCATGGCCTTTGCAAATGCATTTTTAGGCATTAATCATAGTCTTGCACATAAGCTGGGAGCGGAATTCCATATCGCACACGGACGGGCAAATGCTGTGCTTATGCCGCATGTCATTCGCTATAATGCAACTAAACCGAATAAATTCACAGCCTTTCCAAAGTATGATCATTTCAAAGCTGACAAACGATATGCTGAAATTGCTAGAATACTAGGTTTACCTGCTAGTACTACTGAGGAAGGTGTGGAGAGCCTCGTTCAAGCCATTATTAAATTGGCGAAGGAACTTGAAGTTCCAATGAGCCTTGAAGCAAATAATATAAATAAAATCGATTTTGAAAGCAAGGTTGACTATTTAGCAGACCGGGCCTTCGAAGACCAATGTACCACTGCAAACCCTAAGCTTCCATTAGTAACAGAATTGGCTGAAATTTACCGCCAAGCCTATAAAGGGGTATAATAATCATTGCCAATACGAAAAATCATACTAATTGGTTTTTCGTATTGGCATTTATTTTTTAAGAGAGGGTGTATTTGGTGGGGTACAGAATTAAAGATGTGATGATTTCCGAGACAGAGATTAAAGACAGAGTGAAACAATTAGCAGAGCAAATTGAAAGTGATTTTAATAATGAAGCAATTGTCCTTATTGTTGTCCTGAAAGGGTCGTTTGTTTTTGCAGCAGATTTGATTCGTGAGATGAAGGGGGAAATAAAAATTGATTTCATCTCTGTTTCTAGCTATGGTGACGAGACCGAGTCAACGGGGAAAGTAAGGTTATTAAAGGACCTTGATGCGAATATTACCAATCAGAATGTGGTTGTAGTTGAGGATATTATTGACAGTGGCCTGACATTGCATTTCTTGCGCGGTCATTTAAACACACATAAGCCGAAACAAATTAGAATTTGTACTCTTTTAGATAAGCCTGAAAGAAGGAAAGTTGATTTGCCCGTGGATTATGTTGGCTTTGTGATCCCAGATGAATTCATTGTTGGTTATGGGATTGACTATGCCCAAAAATATAGAAATTTACCAAATATATCTACTGTAGAGGAGTATTAAGGAATTCTATTAGAAAAAAATTTTATCGTGGGAAATTTTGCTAGATATACCAACGATGATATACTTTTACTGTAAACTATTTAAAGATGGAGGAATGATTAATGTATACTTCTATAACTGAATTTATTGAGGATTGGAATCAAGAAGCAGCCTCTACTCAAAAGGTTTTGGATGTGTTGACAGATGAATCTCTTCAACAAGCGGTATCACCTGAGGACCGTACATTAGGAAGAATTGCCTGGCATGTTGTAACAAGTACACCTGAAATGCTAAACGAGTTCGGTGTAAAGGTTGAAAATGTAGAAAACTCCAATACAGTCCCATCCACTGCCAAGGAAATCGCTGAGACCTTTCGAAAGGTTAGTGCAGACACAATGGACGCTGTGAAGCAGCAGTGGACAGATGAATCCTTAAAAGAAATGAAAAATGTGTTCGGGATGGATATGCAAAAAGCAGTAACACTTTCTCTTTTAATCAAACACATCATTCATCACCGCGGTCAAATGACAGTCTTAATGCGCCAAGCTGGATTAAATGTCCCTGGAGTGTATGGCCCATCAAGAAACGAATGGAGTCAAATGGGGATGGAAGCTCCAGCACTATAAATGTACATACTAGACTCTCAAGCACACCTAACAAAGGTGTGCTGTTTTTATGTCTAACATGATAGCGCGTTGTATCATAGTGCTAGCAAACTAATATATATTTGATATTGCTATCCTATTACCGGGTTTCTCTTTATATATCGTTGGTTGTATATCAAAAGAACTACTTTATCTGCACGTTTTATAAATTTTGCATTTATGTTAAATATTTCTACATTTTTCTACAAAATAATCTAATTCAAGTGTCACCTTTCTATATTAAATCCTCCATTATTTTGGTAAAATATCAATAAGCAAAAATTATACATACTCAAAAAGATTAGTTGTAAAGTTAACCATTCAACAATCTCTACTACTAGATCATTAAAATCTTCAATTAGATCATAAGTCTACGATTATTTTTTTGAATAGTGAGGCAATTAAATAAAGGCATGATGAGGAGGAAGAATATGTGGGATTTTGACATGAATATAGATCAAGTTGCAAGAATTAAAGTAATTGGTGTTGGCGGCGGAGGGAATAATGCTGTCAATCGTATGATTGAAGGTGGAGTTCAAGGGGTCGAATTTATTGCAGTGAATACTGATGCACAAGCTCTTAACCTATCAAAAGCTGAGATAAAAATGCAAATTGGTGCACAATTGACAAGAGGTTTAGGGGCAGGTGCTAATCCAGAAGTAGGCAGGAAAGCAGTTGAAGAAAGCAGAAGGCAGTTGGAAGATGTATTAAAAGGAGCAGACATGGTGTTCGTTACCGCCGGAATGGGTGGTGGTACGGGAACCGGTGCTGCTCCTGCGATTGCTGAAATTTCACGCGAAATTGGTGCATTGACTATCGGTGTCGTTACTCGTCCGTTTGGATTTGAGGGACGTAAACGTGCCCAAAATGCATCAAACGGTATTGAATTAATGAGGGAAGCGGTTGACACCTTAATTATTGTTCCTAACGATCGATTATTGCAAATTGTTGACAAAAGAACACCGATGATTGAAGCGTTCCGGGAGGCAGATAATGTACTTCGCCAGGGGGTTCAAGGTATTTCCGATTTAATTGCTGTCCCAGGATTAATTAATCTGGATTTTGCAGACGTTAAAACGATCATGAGTAATCAAGGGACAGCCTTAATGGGCATAGGGGTTGCAAAAGGGGATGACCGCGCGGTTGAAGCAGCAAAAAAAGCTATTTCTAGTCCATTATTAGAAACGTCGATTGACGGTGCCCAAGGGATACTCATGAACATCACAGGTGGTAAAGATTTAAGTCTTTATGAGGTGCAAGAAGCAGCCGACCTTGTTGCTTCTGCAGCAGATAAGGAACTAAATATGATTTTTGGTTCAATTATCAATGAAAATTTTAAAAATGAAATTATGATCACGGTCATTGCTACTGGTTTCGATGATAAACCGGTACGAAGCAAACCGTCTACCCTTTCAAATAAGGAACCACAATCAAAATCACAAATACAAGCCCCAACCCGACGTGAGCAAGTGAGACATGAAGAACCTATTCATGTTAACGATCAATATGGGCAGGAATCAGAGGAATCGCTCGACATTCCGACGTTTTTGCGTAACCGAAACAAAAGGAATCGATAGCATTTCCTGCATCCGGCGCAATGAGTAGTGTGCACAGGACAACACCCTAAATTGGAAAATGTCCCGGTGGACTCCTACCTTGCGCCATTGTTATAAATATGGCAATATTCAATAAAATATTTTAATAAAAAAATGAAATAATCTGATTTTAATCGTTTAAATCGTTAAAACCGACTTGACTTATAGGAATAGTAAAACTATTATTATATTAATCATTTTTTGACTGAAAAGTATGTATTGTAAGATTGTTGAAACTAGTCATGATAAATAAATGATCACTGTAAGTTAATAATCCTTTGTGAGGTGGATTTTGGTGCAACTTCAAGTATTGAACAGTCCTTTTAATCAGGAGCAGGCAGAGCTCCTCAACCGCATTCTGCCTACCTTGACAGAATCACAAAAAGTCTGGCTGAGCGG
This sequence comes from Neobacillus sp. BF23-41, assembly GCF_041106275.1. NCBI lineage: Bacteria > Bacillati > Bacillota > Bacilli > Caryophanales > Bacillaceae > Neobacillus > Neobacillus sp. BF23-41. Next base: position 252,309 of record NZ_JBGBPR010000005.1, on the reverse strand, counting down.
TTTTTTGGCAGCAGCCCAATTTGCTTCGATTCCGGGTTCAGGAAATATTCAGGTGGCAGATGGTCCTGCAGGGAACACCGCCCCAACTATTTCAAAAGATGTGACCATCCTTTTTGGTTCACAAACAGGTAACGCTCAGGGCCTTGCTAAGAAGGCGGGCAAAAAGCTTGAGGGAGAAGGCTTTCAAGTAACGATTCAGTCAATGAGCGATTTTAAACCAAACAATTTAAAGAAGATCCAAAACCTGCTGATTGTCACAAGTACTCATGGAGAAGGTACGCCCCCTGACAACGCGCTGTCATTTCACGAATTTCTAATAGGAAAGCGGGCTCCGAAGCTTGATAATCTCCGCTTCGCCGTATTGGCGCTTGGAGACAGCTCGTATGAGTTTTTCTGTCAAACGGGAAAAGACTTTGATGCCCGGCTGGGGGAACTTGGAGGAACAAGGCTATATCCTCGCTTTGACTGTGACCTTGATTATGATGAGCCTGCAGCTGAATGGCTGGCAGGTGTCCTTATCAGCCTAAATGAAGCCGTTGGAGTCAGTCCAATACCTGAAAAAGAATTAGCATCACAACTAGTTGAATCAACGTATTCAAGAACCAATCCGTTTAAAGCAGAAGTCCTTGAAAATATAAATTTGAACGGCCGCGGCTCGAATAAAGAAACACGTCACCTCGAGTTATCACTCGAAGGTTCTGGACTTACCTTTGAACCAGGGGATAGTCTTGGTATTTATCCGGAAAATGATCCCGCCCTTGTTAAATTACTGCTAGACGAAATGAACTGGGATCCGGAACAGAAGGTGACAGTCAATAAAAAGGGTGAGGTGCTTTCACTTAACGACGCGCTCCTCTCACACTTTGAAATAACGACCTTAACCAAACCGCTTTTTGAGAAGGCAGCATCGCTTTCTGCCAATGAGAAAATAAAGGAACTTCTATCAGCGGGGAATGAAGATAAATTAAAAACGTACATTGATGGACGTGATTTGCTTGATTTGGTCCGTGATTTTACACCATGGATTGGCTCAACGCAAGAGTTTGTCTCAATTCTTCGAAAGATGCCGTCCCGTCTTTATTCTATCGCGAGCAGTTTATCGGCAAATCCTGATGAAGTCCATTTGACGATCGGTGCGGTCCGCTATGAGGCACATGGACGTGAACGAAAAGGCGTTTGTTCCATTCTAGCAGCGGAACGTCTGCAGCCAGGTGAAACAGTGCCAGTATATATTCAACAAAACGAAAACTTTAAGCTGCCAAAGAACGCGGATGCCCCAATCATCATGGTAGGTCCGGGGACAGGTGCAGCACCGTTTCGTTCCTTTATGCAAGAACGTGAAGAAACCGGAGCAACAGGTAAATCATGGATGTTCTTTGGAGACCAACATTTCGTAACGGATTTTCTTTATCAAACAGAATGGCAAAAGTGGCTGGAAAACGGCATACTTACAAAAATGGATGTCGCATTTTCACGAGACACGGATCAAAAAGTATATGTGCAGCACCGCATGTTGGAACAAAGTCAAGAGGTATTTAAGTGGCTTCAAGAAGGTGCTCACCTCTATATCTGCGGTGACGAAAAACACATGGCACATGATGTTCATAACACGTTAATTGAGATTATTGAAAAAGAAGGCGGCTTGAACCGTGAAAAAGCTGAAGAATATTTAGCCGAGATGCAGCAGCAAAAACGTTATCAGCGTGATGTATACTGATTTGGATTGGAAAGGAGTTTCAACATGGTAAATCAAATTTTAAAAGCGCCGGATGGCCCGCCAAGTGATGTAGAAGGTATTAAAGAAAGAAGTAATTATTTGCGCGGAACTCTTAAAGAAGTAATGCTCGATCGGATTAGCGCAGGTATACCGGATGATGATAACCGTCTGATGAAACATCACGGTAGTTACTTGCAGGATGACCGGGACCTCAGGAATGAGCGTCAAAAGCAGAAACTTGAACCAGCATACCAATTTATGCTGCGTGTTCGCCTCCCAGGCGGGGTTGCCTCACCGGATCAATGGCTTGTTTTGGATGAGCTTGCAGATAAATATGGTAATGGCACATTAAAGCTGACTACTCGTGAAACATTCCAAATGCATGGGATTTTAAAATGGAACATGAAAAGCACCATTCAGGGAATCCATAACGCGCTAATGGATACGATTGCTGCTTGCGGCGACGTAAACCGTAACGTCATGTGTTCATCAAATCCATACCAATCTGAACTTCATGCCGAAGTTTATGAATGGTCAAAAAAATTAAGCAATGATTTATTACCCCGGACAAGAGCGTATCATGAAATTTGGCTGGATGAAGAAAAAGTAGCCGGGACTCCGGAAATCGACGAAGTCGAACCAATGTACGGTCCGCTTTACTTACCGAGGAAGTTCAAAATCGGAATTGCCGTGCCGCCTGGAAATGATATTGACATCTTTTCACAGGATCTAGGCTTTATTGCGATTGTAGAAGATGAAAAGCTTATCGGTTTCAACGTAGCGATTGGCGGCGGGATGGGGATGTCGCACGGAGACAAAGCAACCTATCCGCAGCTTGCTAAAGTCATTGGCTTCTGTAAACCAGATCAATTGTATGAAATAGCTGAAAAAACGATTACGATTCAACGAGACTACGGTAACCGTTCTGTCCGCAAAAACGCTCGTTTCAAGTACACTGTAGACAGACTTGGCCTTGAAACCGTTAAGGCTGAATTGGAACATCGTCTTGGCTGGACATTAGATGAAGCAAAGCCTTACCATTTTGACCATAACGGTGACCGTTATGGCTGGGTAAAGGGCGTAAAAGGTCAATGGCATTTAACACTATTTATTGAAGGCGGCCGTGTCGCAGACTTTGATGATTACAAGTTGAAGACTGGCTTGCGTGAAATCGCCAAAATTCATACCGGTGATTTCCACTTAACAGGAAATCAAAACGTAATTATAGCCAATGTGTCCACGCAGAATAAGAAAAAAATTAATGATTTGATTGAACAATATGGTTTAACTGATGGCAAACATGCTTCAGCCCTGCGCCGCAGTTCAATGGTTTGCGTTGCACTTCCAACCTGTGGTTTGGCGATGGCGGAAGCAGAGCGGTATTTACCATCTTTAATCAGTAAAATCGAAACCATTGTTGAAGAAAATGGTCTGAGCGAAAAAGAGATTACTATCCGAATGACCGGTTGTCCGAATGGCTGTGCCCGTCATGCTCTTGGGGAAATTGGCTTTATTGGGAAAGCACCTGGCAAATACAATATGTATCTTGGTGCCGCCCATGACGGCAGCCGTCTAAGTAAAATGTACCGTGAGAACATAGGAGAAGAAGATATATTAAACGAACTGCAAGAGCTGCTTCCTCGCTATGCAAAAGAACGGGAAAATGGCGAACATTTTGGTGATTTTGTGATTCGAGCCGGTGTGATCGAAGCTACAACTGACGGTACCAATTTTCACAATTAATCAATTAACCAAAAGAGACAGGGAATGAAAATCCCTGTCTCTTTTGTCTTTTAACTCAGATGGAATTTTTAATCTGCATATAAAAAAGGCAAACATGCCTAAAACACGTTTGCCTTTCGCTATATAATGTTGTATTAAAAACGATACAGTTATCCGCGTCTTCCGCCTCTGCCGCCCCGTTTTGTTTCAGTGCTGCGTTTTAAGGTGGATAAGTTCTCTTCACTAGCCTTTAAAAATTTAGCCATTTTGTCTTCAAAATTTTCTTTAGGTTTAAAAGTGCTGCCGCCTTTTGAACGGAAATCTTTAGAACGGCTATCTACTCTTCCCTGACGTGGTGGACGTTGGGAATAAGACGAGGTTTGTCCTTCGGGCTTATCTATAGCTTTTTTGATGGACAAGGCAGTCTTTCCGTCCTTCTCACTAATTACTTTTACTTCAATTAGGTCGCCAACTTTAAGATGGTCATTAACGTCTTTAACATAGCTGTCCGCTACCTCACTGATATGGACTAACCCTGTTGTGCCACCAGGCAATTCTACGAATGCCCCAAAACTAGTGATGCCTGTTACTTTACCTTGTACCTTAGTACCTACCTCGATTGACATAAAAAAATGTTCCTCCTCAATAATGTTACAACCACCTCATTATAACAAATAGATGGGTATAATATCAATTCTTTCATCAAGTGCCTGACATCTTTTTTTATATAACCCTCAATTACTAAAGTTTATTGATGTGTTTTATGGAAAAGATTATAATGATTTCCATTTTTAGTTAAATAATATCATTCGACAATAAAGGGGTGAAGTGACTTTGTCAGGACCAAGTTTAAGAAAACCAGATGCACATTCGTCGATCCACGAAGCAGCACTTAATGAGGCAGTAGAGTTAAGAGATTTATTTCAGAAATGTCTGGAAGATGGTGAAAAGGAAAAAGCATTTCAGGTGATAGAAGTAGCAATTGAACATTGGGAATCACGAACTTTGAAACATGCTGAGGCGGAGGAGGAAGGACTTTATAAGGATATTGTCGATGAGAATCCAGATATGATATCCACTGTAATTCAATTAACCCGTGATCATGATCTTATGCGTAGAATTGTAGAAAACATGAAAGAGAGGCTTCAGTCACATCAGCCAGACCAACTGATGATTACCTTATTAGATAGTCTTGTCATCATAGACCAAATCCATAATGACGATGAAATGAATAAACTTTTAAATCACGAAGAAAAATAAGCAGGAAAATTTGGGCAATAAAGGAAATGAGGGTGAAAATGAGTAATAATCCGGCGCTAGATGAAAAGTTATTACGTTTTGCCGCACCAGCATTATATCAACAAATGGCCGACATATTTTCAAGTTATCATATCCACCCTTACGATATCCATGGGACTGTGATAAAAAACGAAAATGGATTTGATGTCACCTTACGGTTTTCTCAATCTTTTTCACAGTCTGTTACAACACAGGTAAGCTTTGACCAGGCGAAGAACCCTGATAAAGATGTGGTTCTTTTTTTTGAAGAAACGGCAGAGAAATGTAAATCACTGTTAATTTCAGATTACTATAAAATGATTAAATTATAGAAGGAGCTGAATAGACCATTGTTTTCATTTGAAACGGATCCATTGCTTGTCAATGATCGGGAGGATTTAATTGCAGTACTCAGGATGCGCTTTGGAGAAATATCTGGAGAAATTATTCAAAAAATCTATGAAATAGACGACATGAATACCTTACAAAGGCTTATTATTGCAGCAGCAAATGCGGCAAGTTGGAATGTCTTTTTGGAGGAGTTTCAGAGTGGGGAAAACTCATTTAAAATTTTGGGCGAAGAATTTAACCCATTAGGAGAGATCCTGAAAGGAAGGGGTGACGTAGATGCAGTCTAAAAAAAATAACCTGTTCCATTCTCTTAAACATTTAGTGCGCGGGGAACGAATAAATGACGGGTGGACAGAAGAGAATCCCCGTCCTCGGGATTGGGAAGAGGTCTACCGACGTCGCTGGCAGCATGATAAAATTGTGCGTTCAACACATGGGGTGAACTGTACTGGTTCCTGCAGCTGGAAAATTCATGTGAAGGATGGCATTATCGCATGGGAAACCCAGCAAACGGATTATCCGTCAACAGGTGATGATTTTCCAGAATATGAACCGAGAGGCTGTCCGCGTGGAGCCAGCTTTTCCTGGTATACATATAGTCCTACTCGAGTGAAGTACCCATACGTACGCGGGGATTTGTATGCATTATGGCAAGACGAACTTACTCGGGCAAGTAACCCTGTTGAAGCCTGGGAAAATATTGTGACCGACCCAAAAAAACGAGAACAATATGTGCAGGCTCGTGGAAAAGGCGGTTTTGTCAGGGGAACGTGGAAAGACGTTTGTCTAATGATTGCCGCATCGAGCATTTATACGATCAAAAAATATGGACCAGATCGAATTGTTGGATTTAGTCCCATTCCTGCGATGTCAATGGTTAGTTATTCTGGTGGAACTAGATTCTTATCGTTAATTGGTGGGACTATTCTAAGCTTTTACGATTGGTATGCCGATCTTCCTCCTGCTTCCCCTCAGGTATGGGGGGATCAAACGGACGTTCCTGAAAGTGGAGATTGGTATAATTCAAAGTATTTCATCATTTGGGGAACGAATATCCCACAAACAAGAACGCCAGATGCCCACTTTATGGTTGAATCTCGTTATAACGGTACGAAAGTAGTCGGTGTAAGTCCTGATTATGCGGAATATGATAAGTTCGCAGATATGTGGCTGCCGGCAAAAGCTGGTACTGATGGGGCCCTTGCGATGGCAATGACGCATGTTATTTTAAAGGAATTTTATGTGGATAAAGAAACACCCTATTTTAGCGGATATGCAAAACAATATACTGACTTACCTTACCTTGTCACGTTAACTAAAAAGAATGGCATCTTTCGTTCCGATCGTTTTTTACGAGCATCCGATATTTCAGACCAGGAAGATAAATTAGGGGATTGGAAAACTGTTGTTTGGGATGAAAATCTTAAGAATTTTGCGATACCTAACGGCAGTCAAGGGTTTAGATGGGATGAAGGGAATAAGTGGAATTTAGATTTGACGGAGGAAGATGGTTCAAAGATTAATCCTCTGCTTAGCTTTTTAAATGAAAAAGATGATGTAGCAATGGTTGAATTCCCTTATTTTGCTGAAAAAGAAGGCGGGAAAAGCGAACGTGGTGTGCCGGTTAAGCTTATTAAGGACCAATCTGGAAACGAACTAATTGTTACGACCGTCTATGATTTGATGCTTGCCCATACCGGAATCAACAGGGGTCTTCCAGGTGATTATCCAGCGGATTATAATGACGCAAATAGGCCTTATACACCTGCGTGGCAGGAAAGTATTACGGGTGTGAATAAGGCACATGTAATCCAGGTGGCAAGAGAATTTGCTGACAATGCTGCCCGGACACAAGGGAAATCTATGATTGCGATGGGCGGCGGCACAAATCATTGGTTCCATAGTGATCAAATTTACCGGTCGATTTTGAATCTGGTTTTATTAACGGGTTCGCAAGGGGTAAATGGCGGCGGCTGGGCCCATTATGTTGGCCAGGAAAAGGTCCGTCCCTTAGAAGGATTTTCACAGATTGCGTTTGCGAATGATTGGGTCAAATCACCACGCTTCATGAACGGCACTTCCTTCTTTTACTTTGCAACGGAACAATTCCGCTATGAATATGATATTGATGATTCACAAACTGACTGGGGAAGTCAATATGCCAAAATGCATCCTGCTGATTTTAATGCCATGTCAGCACGTCTTGGCTGGCTGCCAAGCTTTCCACAGCTTTCGCAAAATTCATTAGAGGTCATGAAAGAGGCACGGTCACGGACGCTTAACGATCATGCTCTCATTGAAGATGTAGCCAAGCAGCTAAAAGAAGGTAAGCTTGATTTTGCGATAGAAAATCCTAATGACCCGCGTAATTTTCCGCGTGTGTTTTTTAACTGGCGATCGAATCTACTCGGCGACAGTGGGAAGGGTCATGAATACTTTGTCAAGCATTTAATAGGTTCCACGGATTCGGTCCTATCGGATGTTGAAAACTCCTGGCAGCCAAAAGATGTGAATATTTCTGAAAAGCCGCCGGAAGGGAAAACTGACCTTTTCGTGAGTATGGATTTCCGGATGACAAGCTCAGGACTTTTCTCTGATATTATTTTGCCTGCTGCGACTTGGTATGAAAAACATGATATCAGCAGCACGGATCTGCATCCATTCGTGCATCCATTTAATGCAGCGATTAACCCGCCATGGGATACACGGAGCGATTGGGATGCCTTCAGAGAAATAGCAAAGGTTTTTTCAGAGCTTGCTAAGGAGCATCTTCCGGCCCAAGAAGACCTGATCATGTCACCGCTTGCCCACGACACGATTAATGAAATTGCTCAGCCATTTGGAAAAGTCAAAGACTGGCGGAAGGGTGAAGTGGAGGCAATTCCAGGTAAAACCATGCCTAACTTCACGATTTTGAAACGGGATTATCCTCATGTCTATGATATGTGGATCACGGTCGGGCCAAATATTAAGAACGGCTACGGGACAAAGGGTGTTCGGATTCCAGGCGATAAGGTTTATAAGGAATTACTCAGTCGGCTCGGACCGTCCAAGCATGAAGGGATAGGAAAGGGTTATCCTGATTTATATTCTGATAAAAAGGCGATTAATGCTATCCTCCTTATGTCTGGTGCTACAAACGGGAAACGTGCGGTAGAAGGCTGGAAATCGATGGAGGAAAAAACGGGTAAGAAACTTGCTCATATTTCGGAAGGGCGCGAAGAAGAGGATTATACGCTCGATGCATTAACGATCCAACCGCGTCAGGCGATATCGACACCTGTTTGGAGCGGCCTTGAGAATGATAACCGCCGCTATTCGCCCTTTACGGTGAATAAGGAATACCATATTCCATGGCATACACTGACAGGACGTCAAAGCTTCTATCTGGATCATGAGGTAATGCTAGATTATGGTGAGGGTCTTCCCCTATACATCCCACCAATTTCGAAAGGACCGTTTATTAAGGGTGAAAAGGAATTTGAAAATAGTGGAAAATCGATTACGCTTCGTTATATGACCCCTCATCAAAAGTGGGGCATTCATACCATGTTTACGGATACAACCAATATGATTCAGTTGTTCCGTGGCTGGCAGGTCGTCTGGATGAATGAACAGGATGGGGCCGAAATTGGCATAAAGGATAATGATTGGATTGAGCTCTATAACCGTAATGGTGTCGTTGTGGCAAGGGCCGTTCTAACGTACCGGATGCCGCGCGGGGCTGTTTATATGCACCATGCCCAGGACCGAACGATGGGAGTGCCGGGTAATACGATTAATAAAACCCGCGGCGGAACACATAACAGTGTCACGAGAATTTATCCGAAAGCCACCCATATGATTGGCGGGTATTCACAACTGAGCTACGGATTTAATTATTATGGACCAACAGGAAGCCAGCGGGATACTTTAACGATTGTCCGACCATTAAAGGAGGTCGATTGGCTTGAAAATTAAAGCACAAGTGGCAATGGTCATGCACCTTGATAAATGTATTGGCTGTCATACTTGTTCTGTTACATGTAAAAATGTCTGGACAAACCGCCCAGGGATGGAATATGTCTGGTATAACAATGTAGAGACACGTCCGGGACCCGGTTACCCCAAAGAATGGGAAAATACCGACCGTTACAAGGGCGGCTGGGTCATGCGAAATGGAAAATTACATTTAAGAGCAGGGGGACCTGTCTCGAAGCTGGCTAATATTTTTTATAATCCCAATATGGCCGAAATAGACGATTTTTACGAGCCATGGACCTATGACTTTCAACATTTACACAATAGTCCAAAGAAGGAACATTTACCGGTGGCCCGTCCGAAGTCAATGATCACGGGTAAGTATATTGATAAGCCTGAATGGGGTCCCAACTGGGATGATGATCTGGCAGGCGGCAGTGCAGTGGTTCCCATGGATCCGAATGTACAAAAGATTCAGGAACATATTGCGATGGAATATGAAAAGACATTCATGATGTACTTGCCAAGAATTTGTGAGCATTGTCTTAATCCATCTTGTGTGGCCTCGTGTCCTACCGGTGCTTTATATAAAAGGGATGAGGATGGAATTGTGCTTGTGGACCAGGATGCCTGCCGGGGTTGGCGTTTCTGCCAGAATGGCTGTCCTTATCATAAGGTGTATTACAATTGGAATACCCATAAAGCGGAAAAATGTAATTTCTGTTATCCAAGGACGGAGGCAGGACTTCCAACGATTTGTTCAGAAACCTGTGTTGGACGTATTCGCTACATTGGCGTTGTGTTATACGATGCAGATAGGGTAAAGGAGGCAGCCTCTGTTGAGGATCCAAAGGAATTGTATGAAGCACAGCTTTCTGTCTTTTTAGATCCGTTTGACCCCGATGTGATTGAGGAAGCAGAAAAACAAGGGATCAATCATAGCTGGATTGAAAGTGCACAGCAATCGCCAATCTATAAAATGGCGATGAAGTGGAAAATCGCCTTGCCGTTACATCCAGAGTATCGGACATTACCAATGGTTTGGTATGTACCGCCGCTTAGCCCTATCATGAATCATATTACCAATGAAAATGAGTTAAGTGCGGATGGTTATATACCAGCGGTTGATCAAATGAGAATTCCAATGGAGTACTTAGCGTCATTGTTAGCTGCAGACGATACAGATGTAATCCGCAGGGTCCTATTAAAAATGGCAGCGATGCGCGTTCATATGCGTGAAAAAACGGTGGGTGGGGCCGATAAGCTGAAGGTCAGCAAGCTTTTGGAAGAAGCGAAAACATCACCAGAGGAACTGGAAGAGATGGCTCGGTTACTTGCGGTTGCGAAATATAATGAGCGATTTGTTATTCCAACGGGACGTCGTGAAATGGATGATGATTTACATTATAAGCAAGGGTCCTGCAGCATTGAAGATATAGCACCAGCTGAAGGAATGACGACATATCCATATGAAAGAAGTGAAAGTCAATGACGAATGAATCCTCCGCCCTGTTAGTCATCCTGTCCCGGATTTTGGAATATCCAAATGATGATTTTTTTGAAGAGCGCCCGATAATTGAAAAATTCGTCAATGAACAGATTCATATAGAAACGCATCGGAAGGAAATTTTGGATGGGATTGACCCATTATTTGAAATGGGGCAAAAGAAACTCCAAGAACTTTATGTGGAAACATTTGATTATAAGGAAAAAACGAGTCTTTATTTAACCGCACATGAGCTGGGTGACAGTCGAAAGCGTGGCGCCGCCTTGATTAAATTACAGAAGCTCATCTGTGAAGGTGGCTTTGAATACGAAGGGAAGGAATTGGCTGATTATATCCCGATGCTATTAGAGCTCTTGGCAGTGGCACCAGAGGAAGAGAATTTTATTAGACTTAGGCGTCGTTTGTCCTATGCAATCCATAGGCTTATAAATAATCTTCCTAGCAGCAATCCCTATCACAAAGCCATTGACCTTTTGATGATGTTTGTCTTTACAGCACCAGAAAAAGAGGAAATTGCTTTATTGGAAAATGAACGTGAGGAAGCTGATTTGGATGAACTTCCCTACCCTGTAATGTATCGGTAGAAGAAGGGATGGGGTAAGAATTTGTTTGTTTTGGGTGACTGACAAATTGATATCCGCATCTTTTTCTTGCTAACGCTGTTACCTTTTAAGCTTGTTTACTAAGGAGGTTCGAGATGGAATTAATTTTTTGGTGGACCATTTTTCCTTATATTTGCGGTGCCATTCTCATCGTTGGGACATTTTATCGCTTTATTTTTCGAGGGAAAAGCTGGTATGCACCGTCAACAGAAATTTTTGAAAAAAAGTGGTTGCGATACGGTTCCGTCCTTTTTCATTATGGGATTATTTTTGCCTTTATTGGACATGTAATGGGCGTCTTGATTCCAATTGGGGTCTATGAAGCTCTTGGCGTTGGTGAACATCTGTATCATATTGGTGCAATTGCAGGCGGTGGGGTCGCAGGACTAATGGTTGTCATTGGCTTGGTGGTGATGATCATTCGAAAGTTGTCGTTTCCAAAGGTACGCGTACATACGACCTTTGGAGATTATTTCACGATTGTTCTGTTACTCATTATTGCAGCCCTTGGCACCTATATGACACTCATTTATAGTTATACAGTGGTAGCCTATGAGTATCGATTAACGATTGGTCCGTGGTTTCGGAGTTTATTCACTTTCCATCCGCTTTCTGAGCTCATGTTAGGGATACCAACCCTCTTTAAGGTCCATGTCATTTTGTCATTCTTTTTATTTGCATCCATACCGTTTACCCAGCTAGTTCATATGTTTAGTTTTCCAGCAGGTTATCCAACAAGGGCACCACAGCAATACCGTTCACGTGATGGGTATGATAAGAGCTGAATTAGTGCCTGACACCATAAGGAACCTACAGAATAATTACCTTTATTGGAATCGCCTTTCTTTCCGTTATAGGATAAGTAATTATCAAGAAGCGGCCTTCACATCATTAATGTGAAGGCTGTTTTACTATCCCTTTATTGCTTATTCAGTGGTAGAATACTTTATTTTGTAAAAGACATATCCAGTGAAGTGAGGAATCAATAAATTTTTTAGTTGATTGTGGTATTGCTGATTTTATAAAAGATTTAACAGCCGCCTGGGATATTTCGCTAATTATTCTTGCTTGGTTAATTGTAGCACTCAGTTGATTGTGGGTGATTATACACCTACAAATGGAACGGCTCCTTTTGATCAAATGAAAAGAAGCATGTTAAACCAAGAAAAAATGGGTGAGTTCCGTACAATATTAGAATGGGTAGCGGAAAAACTAGAAAAGTACTATCTTCTAGCTAACGAAAAAAATACCACAAAAGACTGTTGCGTTTGTGGCCACCAAGAGAAAAAAGACCCGTCTATTCGTCGTTTCGATTGTATGATTTGTGGAACAGAAGTGATGAGAGACAGTAATGCCAGTGTGAATATTGGAAAGAAAGTGGGTTTCTCGTTAGATGTTCAAAAATACAAACACAAACTAAAAAACTTTACCCATAAGGGCAAAGTAGTATACGGACAGTCTATTTATTGGATAGAAAACAAGATATAATGGCCACGCTCAGGCTAGTTAGGAGTGCTCACGGCACGATGGAACTAACTATACTTATGATGACATTGCTTTCACATTCGAGAGCAGATAGTGCAATTTGCACTTGAAAAAGTGTTGTTCTGCCAACAAGGCTTTCACATTGATTCACAGTCTTGATTTGGAGAAAAGTTTTTTACTCAGGTGTGACAATTCTTAAATTTTATCTATTTTGGTAGAATTGATAAGAATTGAGTAGTAAATTCGAGCGGCTCCCACTCAAACAATCATTTCGATATCGCACTTGCTATGTTTACACATATTGCCGCTGCAGCTCCTGGCGAGATTACTGCAATAGATACTCACTGGATTTGGCAGGAAGGGACAGAACGGTTAACAAAGGAGCCATTCCAAATTGTTGACGGTGACATTACAGTTCCTAACAAACCAGGTCTAGGCGTTGAAGTGGATATAGATCAAATTATGAAAGCACATGAAATGTATAACAACATGGGACTAGGCTCTCGCGATGATGCAGTTGGAATGCAATTCTTAATTCCAGACTGGAAATTCGATAATAAACGTCCTTGTTTAGTCCAATAAAAAAATTAGGGTGGCTGAAAGGTCACCCTAAATTTTTTACTCTTAATACAAGGTTGGGACATAACTAAAAATCCAATAAACTCATACTTTGTCATAGAACGGTTGAGTAATTATTTATTAATTTTTTCTACTTTAAATGTAAAGGACAGATTACTATGAAGTTTGTGTTAGCGCCTGATTCATTTAAGGAAAGTATGACAGCGAAAAATGCTGCCCTTGCTATGGAGAAAGGAATCCTAAAGGTTTTCCCTGATGCGGAATGCGTAATCGTGCCAATGGCGGACGGTGGGGAAGGAACAGTTGAGTCTCTTGTTAGTATGACTAATGGAGAAATTATCAAAACTGAAGTTCTAGGACCTTTAGGAGAGAAAAGATTTGCGGAATTTGGTCTTTTAGGGGAAGGGCAAACTGCTGTTATTGAAATGGCTACAGCCAGTGGATTAGAATTAATCCAACCAGAGGATCGCAATCCATTAATCACAACAACCTACGGTACCGGTCAGTTAATTAAATCTGCCCTAGACAAGGGTGTAACCCGTATCCTTATAGGAATTGGCGGAAGTGCAACCAATGACGGCGGCGTTGGAATGCTTCAAGCTCTTGGAGTTTCATTTAAGGATAAGAACGGAGAAGAACTTGTCTTTGGCGGCGGTGCGTTGGGTCAATTACATTCCATTGATTTAAGTGGATTAGTTGACCGAATTAGCCAAGTCAAAATTGATGTTGCCTGTGATGCCACGAATCCACTAATTGGAGAAAACGGTGCATCCGCAATCTTTGGCCCGCAAAAGGGTGCAACACCTGAAATAGCCCAACTTCTTGATCAAAATTTAGCTCTATACGCTGACTTAATTAAGCAAGACCTCGGAAAGGATATCGCGTATACGGAAGGTGCAGGAGCCGCTGGTGGTCTAGGTGCAGGGTTAATGGCAATTCTAAATGCTCATTTAAAAAAGGGCGTCGAACTTGTAATCGAGTATACTGGACTTGAGGAAAGAGTTAAGGGTGCAGACTATGTTTTTACTGGAGAGGGCAGTATTGATGGCCAAACCTTATTTGGGAAGACACCGTTTGGGGTTGCTACCATCGCACAGAAATATTCTATTCCAGTCATTGCATTTGCAGGTAGAATTGGAACTGGTGTAGAGCCATTATATGATCATGGATTCACCGCAATTATTGGAATTTTAACGGGTGTTACTTCTTTAAATGAAGCACTAGAATCAGGTGAAGCTAATCTTGCTTTCGCAGCAGAAAATATTTGCCGGGTATTAAAAATATAATATTTATCCAAAAAAAGTAGCTGTCGAGTTTTCGACAGCTATTTTTCATATAAATTGTTGCCAAATATAGGTATAATATTATTAGTCTTACAAATAAAGACAAAAAATTCAAGGAGCGAAATGATGGTTGGTTCTCCGAAAAAAATAATTGTAGAATCCGTAAATCGAAATACCTTATCGAAGCAGGTTGTTGAAAGTATCATCAACTTATTAATTAGTGGACAATTGAAACCAGGTGATAAATTGCCGACTGAAATGGAACTAATGGAAGTTCTTGGTGTCAGCCGGCCAGTGTTACGTGAGGCTTTAAGTTCACTTGATACACTTGGTGTAATTACACGTAAAACCCGTGAAGGAACTTTTTTTAACAATAAAATTGGCAGTCATCCGTTTTCAATCATGTTAGCTTTGGCCCATGATAATTTGCCAGCCATCATCGAGGCACGGATGGCCTTAGAACTAGGATTAGTTACGATTGCGGCAGAGAAAATCAATGAGGAACAGCTTACGAAATTAAAAGAGACGATTGATATTATCGCCAACAGCAAAGACAATAATTATGTCGAGGCGGATAAGGAATTTCATCAAATCATTGCCTTAAGTGCAGATAATCCAATTGTCGAAGGAATGATCGATTCATTAATTATCACTTTAAAAAAAATCGATAGCGAAATTATATATCGTGAGCGTGAGCGAACACTCAAAGAACACATTGCTATTTACGAGGCATTGGTAAAAAGGGAACCGTTTGAAGCATTTCATCACATGTTCCTACACCTTGATTCTGTTCGAAAGAAACTATTGAAATAAAACCAATTTTTAAGCGGTTTCAGGCAATTTATGTTGGAAAATTCGCAAAATAAATTTTATTGAAAGCGTATGCTATAATGATGGTAAAAACAACAGCAAGGGGTAATCGCTATGTTGAAAGACATTTTTATGGGCTTATCACAAAATCAATTTCTGAATAGTACAGCTAAAAAATACGGCTTAAAATTAGGTGCACAAACTGTCGTAGCTGGTACAAATATACCTGAAGTGATCCAAAGTATTAAAGATCTGAATGCAAATGGAATTTCATGTACTGTCGATAACTTAGGTGAATTTGTTTTTAAAGAAGAAGAGGCCACTGAGGCAAAAGAACAAATTCTTAACGTAATCGACGCGATCCATGAGAATAAAGTGAATGCACATATCTCCTTAAAACCGACTCAAATAGGTTTAGATATAGATTATGAATTTTGTTTAAATAATTTAAGAGAAATCGTTGATAAAGCACATCGATATGATATTTTTGTAAATGTTGATATGGAGGACTTCAAACACTTACAACCAACATTTGATTTATTGGACGAACTGTCGTTGGAGTATACTAATGTAGGTACAGTCATTCAGTCCTATTTCCACAACGCACAAGAATACCTTGAAAGATATAAAAATTTCCGGATTCGTCTTGTTAAAGGTGCCTATAAAGAGTCAGCAGAAATTGCCTATCAAGATAAGAAGGATATTGATGCAAACTTTATCAAGATTACCGAATGGCATCTATTAAATGGCAAATTCACTTCGATTGCCACACATGATCATCGCATCATTAACCATGTGAAAGAATTTGTTAAGAAGCACGATATTCCGAATGAGAAATTCGAATTTCAAATGCTTTATGGGTTTAGGAAAGATATGCAGCTGCAACTTGCCAGTGAAGGCTACAATTTTTGTACCTATGTTCCTTTCGGCAATGACTGGTATGGTTATTTTATGAGAAGGCTAGCTGAAAGACCACAAAACTTAAATCTTGTCGCTAAACAAGTTTTTAACAAAAAAACGAACACGGTGATAGGTGTCGCTGCAGGGGCGTTTTTATTAGGAAGACTGACTAAGGCAGGCAACAAAAAACGTCGCTAATGATATAAAGCGCATACAAAATTCAAATAGGATTTCTTCACCTCCCCACGAAACATTTTATTAAAAGTCAATATGTTTCATAAATCACTTGATAAAAGAGAAGAATTATAAAATGTTGCACATTATATAGGGCAAAAGAAAAGGATAGATAAAGCAGATAATATTTGCTTTATCTATCCTTTTTTGTACTACATATGGCCTCAATTACTACTTCAACATTTTAGTTTTACCACAACAAAATTATCGTATAATTATTCAACTAACGCATGCATTAGTTGAATAAGGATTGATATATTTAAATGCAATGTTAAGTACATAGAAAAAGTGTTTTGCAAATAAATGTAGAAATTTAGTAAGATATGTAATAGAAAGAATATGACGGTCGAAGTAATATTAAATTTAAAAGGAAGCGTCCTTGCATACACAGGTAAAATGGAATTAAGTGAAGAAAAGTATCAAAGACAAATGGAAAAACAGGTTGAAAATTATTTAATAACCAATTCAAAAAAGCTGTTAATCAAATTACAAAAATATCAGACAGATCCTATTGGAGTAGGAACGTTGGTACGTAATCATTTATCATATGATAGATGGAATAAGATGAAATGGGATAAGATTTACTCAAACTTGAATTTTAAAGTTAAAGTAAATGTAGATCTGATTGATACAGGAAAATCAAAATGAATTTAGGAATGATTAGGTTTTGAAGACTTTCTATTTAATTTTGATACAGGACTTCTCATTAATAGTCAGTTCTTTATTTAATTAATATTAATGAATAAAAACATTACATTATTTAAATATACGCTGTGCAATTCATTCAGGTTTGTATAAAAAATCTGATGAGAAGATTCTCTTATTCATTTGCTGCAACATTTAAGCGATTAAAAAAGCAAATTATATCTGTATCAATTGAGTGCTTATAAATAAAATTTATAAGCACTTGTTTACTTATTTTTATTATTATCATACTTCCATTTTTGCTTTTTTAAATCCTTATAATACGAACGCACCCTATAGTTTAAGTAGTAAACTTCACAATTTCTTCTACACTTTATCATAATCCTATACCTTATATGTGTTGTTCCAGAAACTTGCCCATTACAAAAAAAGACTTGTTAAAAGGGTCAGATTGTAAATTAGAATTAAATTATTTCTATTATACCTTTTTGTTCAAAACGTTAAATTGTTCCTTATGACATTTCGGGCATGTTGTTGTATTGAATGGCCCACAATTAAAACATAAGACTGTTTGTTTCTCTGTATCATATGCTTTTTATTGTTTAGTACTTTTTTATTTATATTTGCATACTGAGTATGGTAAATTATGAAGGAATTGTTTTATAGGTCTAGAAAAATAATAAAACAGTGGGGTGTACTATGTCGATACAATCGGAATGGCAATCGTTAAAGGGAACAAATGAAAAGATACGTGCATATATTTCTTCAATTGAACCGGTAAATGAACCACGACCAACTGTCCTTGTTATCCAAGAAATATGGGGAGTAGATGCTCATATTCAAGATGTAGCCCAGCGGTTTGCAGTGGCTGGTTACGTTGCCATCGCACCAGATTTATTTGCTGATAATGGTGTGCGATCAGAGGAACTTAGTGAGGAGAGGATGGTTGAAGCAAAAAGTTTTTTACATTCCATTCCACATACATCATGGTTCAATTCCTCTGACCGTGAAAGTGCAATCTTACAGCAGCCATCTGAAAAACAAGAGACACTGCGCACCACGTTAACTACACTGTTTGGGATGTTAGATCCAAGAAAATCTGAGAGATTCATCCGCATCTTAAAAGATTCAGCTGAATATGCACGGAATTCATTCGAAAAGACAAAAGGAATGCCGGTTACTTCTGTTGGCTTCTGTTTAGGTGGGGCACTATCGGCAGCACTTGCAACTCAGGATCCTAAACATGCGGGCTCAATTGTATTTTACGGACGTCCGCCACAACAAAATATTGCCAATATCGAATGTCCAGTGCTCGGATTCTATGGCGGGGAAGATAAGAATATCACTAACTTAATTCCTGTTTTCGAGGCAGAAATGAAGAAACATGGTAAATCATTTGAAGCAATTATCTATCCTAATGCCCAGCACGCTTATTATAATGATACAAACCCCACCTATAATTCTTTATATGCAAGGGATGCCTTTGCAAGGACGCTAACGTTTTTGAATAGAGTAACAACTACTTAGAATGTATCGCACCGAATTAAACCGATTTCTAACTATGTGATATAAAAGCACTGTCCAAACTCTTTGGATGGTGCTTTTTAATTTGCTTGATAGGACCACATCTCCCGAAAAAAAAGGCACCTAGCCTTTGTGAGTAATTTGACCCACAAAGGTATTAGGCACCAGTTTTCACTGCATTATATGAAAAATTGCTGTCATCCCATTGGAAAATACCTTCTTGAAGCTTAATGGTGGCATCAAAAGGGCAAGTAATGGCTAAATCACTATCTGCAGGTGTTTCATATAGGATGTTATTCTTTTGGTCCATCAATTCTTTTTTAAGACGAAGCATGTCCAGTTTTGAAGCGACACGAAGGATTTTATCAAGAGTTATCTTCTTTTCACTAATGCCATGACTGTTACAAATGCTTGTCTGAAAACTCTTGTTATATTGGATCATCATATGCAAATCATTGATACAGGCTACGCCAAAAACCTCTTTTATTACATCCTCATAGCGCAGCTGGGTGCCAGTTGCAAATTTAATAATATTCTTTTCAGGATTTTCTAAGAAATAAACCGTTTCAATAAAATTTTCCATATAAACACCCTTTCTATATTTTAAATTCTGTTGCCGAGTCATTAAGTTGATTTTCCAATGAGTCAGTTTTTAAGAAACTTATGGCTATTTGAGTCGATTAGGAGCTACTCCCCTTAGTGTTACTCACTGAAAAATCAGTAGGTTATTTCTATTATAACATATTTTGAATGTGTTTGCTGATTCAACTCGAGATATGTAGATATTTGTCGGAAAACTTATTTCTCACGAACTCAGTGTTCAATTAGCGTTTGTCGTTTTTTAATAGATTATGTTACTGATAAAACTAAATTTTTTCATAAAATACGAAAAATCACGAATGGATATCTTTCCCTTGTAAAATTATAGATTATTTTGTAAATTTTGATATAATAATAGAGTCATATTTAATCAGAAAATCACATGCGAGGAGGAAAAATGAAGTTTATTGCTAAAATTACTTTTTATATCATTGTGTTAGGATTATTTTTCCCATTGATTTTTCCAGGAGAAAAGGCGCAAGCAAGTACATGTAAGGGGGTAACACCATTAACTGATCCAGTCGCATTAAGAATGGAGAAGGGTGAAATGGTCATATGGGAAAATATTCACCCAAATCTACTCAGGGCGAAAATTAATTATGAAAAACTGCTGAAAGCAAAAGGCTGGAAGATTCAATACAATTCCGCCTATCGACCATATCAATATCAAAATCACTTTTATGAAATTGTTACTGGCGTTTCGTCAACATGTAAAAGGTCTGAAAAGACCAAACATGGGTTGGGGCCTTTAGTTGCTAAGCCCAGTGCCAAAGCGCCTCATACGAAGGGGATAGCATTTGATGCCATTGTTTTTGACAATAAAGGAAAGCCTTTAAATGGATTACACTATGTAAATTCATCACTTTTAAAGCTAGCGAAGCAAGTGGGCCTTAAATTTATTAGTACTAGCAGGGATGGCGTTCATCATGAATTGATTAATATCAGTCCGCCGAAAGTCAATGACGTGGTACCTCCAGCTGTACAAACTACATATTTAGTAAAAGGTA
This sequence comes from Neobacillus sp. BF23-41, assembly GCF_041106275.1. NCBI lineage: Bacteria > Bacillati > Bacillota > Bacilli > Caryophanales > Bacillaceae > Neobacillus > Neobacillus sp. BF23-41. Next base: position 232,105 of record NZ_JBGBPR010000005.1, on the reverse strand, counting down.
TGATAACTATCAATCCTAGTCTCGATGTGAAAAACTTCCCATATAATGATTCACCAAAAATAGGTAAGGTCATTTTAAAGGATAGAGTTGAAATTTCTGCAAAGTCTGGTGATTGGTACAAAATTAAATATGGAAAAGGTTTTGGATGGATAAAAAGTGGAAATAAAAATCTCTTTATACTTCCATTTATGCCGATCTTATCAAATATAAAGATTACATACGATGTTAATTTATATGAACAGCCAAGTCTTTTATTGAAAAATAGCGGTGTGCTTACACCGCAAACTGCAAAGGTTATGAAGAATAGCGGGAAGGGATGGTACATGATTCATACCTCCTTAGGAGCTAAATGGGTGTATATTAATCCAAAACCATTGAAATATCTACAAGTAAAAAAACAAGAAAAATTGTATAGCAAACCATCCATATCGTCTAAGACATACGGGCAGATTACTCCACAAAAAGTAAAGGTCTTGGCTGACCGTGGAGATGGATGGTATCAAATTTCCACTAAAATGGGAGCTAAATGGATTAATTATTAATTTCACACGCTAAAAAATAGTACTGGTAAAACCCTTAGCTACCTGAAAAAGGACATTATAACAAAAGCAGGTACAATCAACCTAGGATACAGCACTGCCTCCCTTGGAAATGGGAAATACTCTGTAGTGATGGCAGCGACAGACACAACTAAAAACCGTTCGAGCGTGACAACTACTTTCGTTGTAAAAATAGTGGTCAAACCAAAAAAGGGAAAAGTAACTGTATCACGTCTTAATGTACGTGCAACAACATCAACCAAAAGCAAGGTAATAAGTACTTTAAAGAAAAATCAATCAGTAACCATTGTCTCAACAACAGGTTCATGGAAAAAAATCAAATTTGGTAAAGCAACAGGTTATGTTTCAAGTAAATATATAAAATAAAAAAGGCAGAGACTTTCTCTCTGCCTTTTTGGTTTATTTAGCATGTGTGATTACACCTTTCAAACTGGAGGGTTCTTTTTCCAAATCTAACAGTTTTTCCTTCATATCTAAACCGCCGCGAAAACCAGTTAATTTCCCATTCTTACCAATCACACGATGACAAGGAACAGTAATTAATATCGGGTTTGCCCCAATTGCGGCGGCAACGGCACGTACCGATTTAGGTTTCTGCAGGAGTTCCGCGATTTCTGAGTAAGTATGTGTGCATCCATAGGGAATTTCATTTAATACGTTCCAAACAGATTGTTGAAAGGGAGTCCCGTGAAAATCAATTGGAAAGGTAAAAGACGTGCGCTTTCCTTGAAAATATTCGGTGAATTCGTCTACAAAAGGTTGTAATTTACTATCATCACGCTCCAAAAGGTGATGCGGGAGTTTTTTTTGAACCCAAGTCACCAGTTCTTCTAAGTCCTTATGATCGGAACCTACATAACAAAGTCCATCTACCGTTGCTGCGAGATACATTTTCCATGGACCATATATAAACAAACTCCAATAAATTTTCTTTTCCATTGTATAAACCTCCATTCTTTATTCCTTTCGGATCATTTGACGATACGCTGATGAAGTATGGCTGGTTATTTTTTATAAAAGTGTAGCAAAATGGGCTGGGTTAGGGATACCGACTAACATACTGGTTTATCATCATATGAAGGAACATTATTGATAATTGCCTGTCATCTTTCTTCTGTTAGACCATTCGTCTCCGTCCGTAACTCCTGTGGTGTTTTTACACTCTTCACCATATCACCTCAGAATCAGTATACCTTTATTAAGAAAGGGAAGTAAGATATTTTGAATATAAAAGCAAGATTACAAAGGTAAATGTAAGCGCTCTAAAATAGTTAAAGAAATATTCACAGGATTTTAAAAGAATTTGTTATAAAATAGAAGTATGTTAAATATTTCACATACTAAATGGTTCATTTAAAAAGGAGTATATCATATGGGATATAGTAAACCCGAAACAATCATGGAAATTACCGTTGAAAATGGAGTGAAAAAATCAAAATACCCTCCTTTACAGACCCTGATATTAGGTTTTGAAGCAGGTGCCTTCATTGCTTTAGGTTATTTACTTTTCATCCGTGTCACAGCAACTTTAACAGGAAATTTAGAGGGGTTAAGCAGTTTGATTGGTGCGTCTGTCTTCCCAATCGGCCTTATCCTCACCTTGCTTGCAGGTGGTGAGCTATTAACAGGAAATATGATGGCTGTGCCTCTAGCTCGAATGGCGAACAAGATTAGCACTAGACAGGTTGTCTATAACTGGTTTCTTGTTACGGTCAGTAACTTTATCGGGGCCATTTTTGTAGCATACTTTTTTGGACATATGGTTGGACTTACCGAATCAGGCCCCTTCTTGGAAAGAACGATTAGTATTGCTGACCATAAATTAGAAGCAACCTTTCTCCAAGCCTTCGTTTCGGGGATTGGCTGTAATTGGCTGGTGGCAGCGGCAGTGTGGCTTTGTTATGGAGCAAACGATATGGTCGGAAAAATTGCAGGTATTTGGTTTCCAACGATGGCATTTGTCGCAATCGGATTCCAACACGTTGTAGCGAATATGTTTGTGATTCCTGCAGCGATATTTGCCGGCCATTTTACTTGGCTAGGATATATTGAAAATTTTATCCCTGTCTTTCTAGGCAATGCGGTTGGCGGATCTGTCTTTATCGCACTCGCATATTGGCACGCCTATAAGAAAAATGAACCCACATATTCGGAACCATTAGTGGTTCAACCAATGATGAAAAGCAGCGTAAGATAATTTACAGCTTAAAAAAATTATATATCTTCACTGATAAAGCTCCTTACATCTAAGGGGCTTTTTTGCATATTAATCAATACTTATAAGTCATATTGACATGCAAACGGGAATAAAATCCAAGAATGAATGGACTTCGTTTGGAGGTCAGCATTTACTGCATGAAAATAAAGGATAAGAGGTTGGGGGAAATGACAAAGAGCTCGTGGCTAGTATCAATTTTATTAATTTGTAGCTTATTAATTATTGCCGGATGTACAGAAAAAATGAATACAGAAAAGACAGTTGAAGAAAAAGTAACTGAACCAGGACAACAAAAGCTCAATAAAACACCACCAGAACCACCACAAAAAGAAGAACCAAAACCAATTAAAGTAAATGTCATTGATCCGAATACAAATGCTATTTTGGAAACCTTTTTACCGGTGGAAATGGGTTTTGGAACCGATAATGAAACCTACAAAAAGGAACTTGAAAAATGGGCAAAGGATTTAGCAAGAGGGACGGAAAGTACCAAAGGATATGACCAACGAATGGTTCTTGATAAGATTGGCCCCAATGGTCAAATCATTAAAGGCAAACCTAGAATTATCTTAGAGGAATCAGAGTTAGTTGAAAAGGTCATAACAGCATCGGCAACGGGTGGAGATATTGAACTACCTTTATATGTGACCGAGAGCGGTTATAAGCCTGTGGATGTTGACCAGTTAGGGGAAGTTGTCGTAGCAAGCTTTACAACGAGATTTAATAGCGTAGTTGTAGGGCGTTCAAAGAATATTCAGCTGTCGGCCGAGGCCATTAATAATATCATTGTCGGAGCGGGAGATATTTTCTCATTTAATACCACTGTTGGTCCAAGTGATGCCGCCCATGGATATCAAAAGGCGAAGGAAATTGTAAATAAGCAACTAGTCGACGGTATCGGCGGAGGAATTTGCCAGACGTCATCAACCCTGTTCAATGCAGTGGATCAGGTAGGTGTTAGTTATATTGAAAAACATCACCATTCCTTGTCGGTTGGGTATGTACCTGCTGGCAGAGATGCAACCGTATCTTATGGTGGACCGGACTTTCAATTTCAGAACAACACTGGTGCTCCATTTATTATCAAATCCATTTATAAAAAGGGAACCCTGACCATTGAAGTAAGAACATCAGTAGCCTACCAAAGTCTGATCGCCAAACATTCGTGAGTGTCAGGCACCAAACTACTACTTTTAATATTTTTAACATAATAACCCGCTATTAATCTTCAACGTTTAAGTTGAAGATTAATAGCGGGTTATTATCTTTGACTGAATAGAAAATTTTGTATATTCCTTAACTGGAATGCGAAAAATACCCTTGGTTCTTTTAGAAAATTGTAGGAGGAATAGTATGAAATTGTTTCAAAAAGCGCTTCTTTCCTTATCGATCCTAGCACTGGTGGAGATAACGGGAAATCAAAGTGCTACTGCTCATGCCCTAAGGGATATGGATCATCAATTTCAAACTGTTAATAGGCCTCAAGTTGTAGAGGTTAGCAGACAGAAACCTTCGAATGGAAAGAATCAAGGGTTATCTGAAGCATATCATGGACATAAATCCAACCGTCCAGAAACGGTCAATCCCAAAAAGGGAAAGCCACCGGCCGCAAATATTCGTTTCATTCAGGTCCAACTATTAGGGATTAATGACTTGCATGGCCAATTAAATGTGACTCGGAAAGTAAATGGGAAACCGGTTGGTCGAGTGGATTATTTAGCAGCCTATTTAAAACAGCGTGAGGCTGAAAATAAAAATACTCTATTGGTGCAAGATGGAGACATGGTGGGAGCCAGCCCCCCTGTGTCGGCCCTTTTACAGGATGAACCGACAATCGAGATCTTGAACAAACTGGGTTTTGACATCGGTACTGTTGGTAATCATGAATTTGATGAAGGCTTAACGGAACTGATGCGCCTTATTAAAGGGGGAACACATCCGAAAACAGGAAATTTCGCTGGATCAAATTTCCCATGGATTGTTGCCAATGTGGTCAATGAGAAAACAGGAAAAACGATTCTCCCTCCTTATCAAGTGATCAAAGTAAATGGGATGCCCATTGGTTTTATCGGTGTGGTAACTACTGAGACTCCAAAGCTTGTTGTCCCTAGCGGTGTGGCAGGATTACATTTCACGGATGAAGTAGAAGCAATTAATCGGAATGTAGCGGAGTTGAAAAAACAAGGGGTAAAATCGATTGTCGTTTTAGCACATAACCCTGGTACATCAGGTCCAAACGGAGAAAATCCAGTAGGGCAGCTTGTCGATATCGCAAACCGGGTCGACGATGAAGTGGATATCATCTTCGGCGGCCATAATCATGCCTATATGAACGCAACGATTGACAATAAACTAGTTGTTCAATCCTATTCCTATGGAACTGCTTTCTCTGATGTTGATCTTGAGATAGATCCTAAAACAAAGGATATTGTCTCAAAAAGAGCTGAGATTGTAACTACCTTTCAAGAAGGAATCGAGCCCGATCCCGAAATAAAGAAAATGATAGAAGGATATGAAGCTAAAATAGAACCGATAGTTAATCAAGTTGTTGGATCTTCATCTGAAAGTCTGACGGCAAAGCAAAATGAAAATGGTGAGTCAGTGCTTGGCGATTTCATTGCGGATGCACAAAGGAAAGCGTTGAATACCGAATTAGCCTTTATGAATCCTGGCGGCATTCGAGCAGATATTGATCCTGGCGATATCACCTGGGGAGAAATTTACACGGTACAGCCCTTTAATAATGACCTTGTCAAAATGTCGATGACGGGACAGCAAATCCGTGAATTGCTCAACCAGCAGTGGGGGGCAACAAAAACGAACATGCTGCAGATTTCTGGCTTAAGCTATACTTGGGATCCAAATAAACCAGCAGGGCAAAGGGTAGTGAGCACCAAGCTTCCAGATGGCACGGAAATGGATCCTAATAAATCCTATTCTGTGACAGCGAATATTTTTCTTTCTGGAGGAGGAGATGGATTTACTGTATTTACTCAAGCTAAAAACAAAGAAGTCGGCCCCGTTGACCTTGATGCATTAGTTAACTTCAGTAAAGCCCAGCCAAAACCGTTCACTTATGGCATTCAAAATAGAATACAAAGGGTTCAGTGACATCCTTGGTGTTTTAAAAAATGGGTGTCAGGCACTAATTAGTGCCTGACACCCATTTTTGTTTCCCTATTGTAATGCATCTATTACTAACTCTTTTGCCGGCAGGAAGTCTCCGCCAGTGTCCAAGTAGCGAACGGTTACTTTATCTCCTTCTTTTAAGTAGATAGCTAGCGGGACTCTTTCCGAAGAGATGATAAAGTTTTGGCGATTGTCTAATAAAAAAGAAACAATGGTGAAATCTTCGTTTTGTTCTTTATAGACTCTCACCACTGTTCCGCTGATTTGCTTTTCATCCGCTTTAGAACTTCCGTCTACAGTGCCCTTGCCCCTTTGTAGGGCTGTTTTATATTGTTTTAGGGCCTCATTTGGAGTATTGGCGTACACAGAAATTTCTGGATTAGCTGCAGAGACGATAAAGTAATTTTGCAGAAAACCGTTCGAATCCAATACAGACGTTAACCAGCTTGCTTCTCCGTAAAAATTGTAGAGAATCGGCATTTGCCCATGCCATTTCTTTTCAATAAATTTCTTCTCAATGATCTGCAAGGCACCCTGTGAATCCATATAAGATTGCTCTGGATTTCCGGTATAGAAAGTTGCTTTTCCCGTCCTTGAGTTAGTCAACGAGTAACCAAGCATAGAATCTACGCCTTCTTTAGGACTTGTGAAATCAGTAAAATAATACATCTTTCCATTTTCATCAAAGATCGGACTTACATTTGACTCAGTTCCTTCATCAGATGGGAGTTTCACGTCAGATTTTCCGAATTTACTATTCCAAAATCCATGGACGAGGTTCCCATAATAGCTGTTTTGCAGACTAACTGCTTCAGGTGAGACCGCGCCATCAATAAATTCGGGGACATTTGAAATATGATAATCTTTCATTGCGCCACTCTTAGAATCAACTACAACTAGCCCTTTGGCCGTAAATCCATTTCGGGCTGAAATAAATTCACCATAAGTACGGATGTAAAAAGGTTTTCCTTCTTCGTCAATTTCTAATTGAACATCTCCGTAGAAAATCTTCTTGGGATATTGCATGCGAATATGCCGCTCGATTTGTCTATTAAAATAAGAGGAAGGGGTATAAACCATTTCGGCTTTAATAAATTTTGGATTAGCGCTAGAATCCGTTGCACTTAATGAAAAGTAACCAGGAGTTCTTTCGCCTTTCCACCATTTAAAAAATCCAGAAAATTCAACGGGAGCAATATATACATAATCACCGTTCAGTTTTTGAATCTGAAGATTTCCAAGCTCAAAGTAGCTTGTGTTCGGTACTTGCCCAAAAGCCTTTTTCATTTTGTTACGTGCAAACTGCGGTGGAACGCTAGCTGGTGTTTCCTTCTCATCAAAGGTCTGAATCTCTACCTTTTCATCCATCTTTGCTACTTGATATTTTTCATCGGCATTAAAAATGAAGGCGGTTAAGAAATAAATTCCTAGACCTAGACTTGCTAGAAAGAGAAGTCCTTTAATCTTTCTTTCTGTGCCTTTGGCAAGAACTGCTCCGCCTACAGTGAGGAAGATTGCTAACGGCCATAAAGAAGTGAAGTTTCTATCAAAATTACTAAAATAAAAGAATGAAAACACTGCAAGCATAAGAAAAACCATAACAGCAATGAAGACGCCGATTTTTTGTTTTTTATCAACTTTTTTATTTGCCTCTTCATGTTTAAAAATGGGTATTAAAACAAGTGCTGAAGCTATTCCAATGATCATCGTAAATAGAAAAATGTTCCCCATAAAATTGCCCCTTTTCACCTTGGACTTTCTTAATATACGGAAACTAAACCAAATAGGTTTCATTTTTATTTAATAATAGACTTGAATTATATTGGTGACTATACTATTATTTAATTTAATTGATTCACTATATATTGTTTCGATGAATAATTATTAAACTATATATTGTGTTAGCCTTAAGAGACGATGCCATTGTGGCTTAATAGGGAATCTGGTGTAAATCCAGAACTGCCCCCGCAACTGTAAATGCTGACGAAATGAGTAAACCACTGTATAAGAAATGTCTAATATATTAGGCAATTATATGGGAAGGGTTCAAAGTAGGATGAAGCATGAGTCAGGAGACCTGTCTTTCTTAAGTTGTTTCAACTTCTTCGGGGATTGAGAAGATGAACGGTGGCGACAGGAGGCATTGGATACTTTTATTTTAGTCCTTTTGTAGTGTTATCGTTTCATCCGCTCAATTCCCCTTGAGCGGATTTTATTATTTTAGGGGGAAATGAAATGGTAACAAAGGAGCTTCAAGCTGAATTCAATTATGTTTTAGAATCTATTAATCAAGTTACAGAAAAATATCAGATGGATACAACTGAGCTTAAAAACCGTATAAGCGAACTGGAAGTAACAGAGGTGGAAGCAAACCAACAAGCTTTAGTCTATGCAATAAATCAAATTGCAATGGACCAACCGAATTGGACATTTGTCGCTGCCCGTTTATATCTGAATGAATTATATGGAAAATCTGCAAAAAGTCGAGGCTATAATCGTTCTTTAAAATATGGAGACTTTTATAGATTAATAAAAGAATTGACTGATATAGGTATATATTCTAATGATCTCCTAAGCTTATATAGTAAAGATGAAATCGATCAACTAGCAAAAGAGATAAATCCAGATAAAGATTTATTATTTAATTACATAGGGTTATTTTTACTAGCGGATCGTTATCTTGCTCAAGATCATAATAGAAACGTATATGAACTCCCGCAGGAGCGGTTCATGGTTATTGCCATGACGATTATGAAGCATGAAAAGGAGTCCATCCGCTTACAGCTTGTAAAGGAAGCGTATTGGGCACTAAGTAATTTATATATGACCGTTGCTACCCCCACTTTAGCGAATGCAGGGAAAAGCTTTGGTCAGCTTTCCTCCTGCTTTATTGATACAGTAGATGATTCCCTTGATAGCATCTATTTAAATAATTGGGATATTGCTCGGCTAAGCAAGGATGGCGGAGGTATAGGGATTTATTATGGTAAAGTTCGTGCCCTTGGTTCCGATATTAAGAAATTCAAAGGAAACTCTTCCGGAATAGTGCCATGGGTTAAATTGTTAAATAATACAGCTGTCAGTGTTGATCAGTTAGGTCAACGTCAAGGTGCCATTGCGGTTTACCTAGATTTATTTCATAAAGATATCATGAACGGTTTTCTCGATTTAAAAACCAATAATGGGGATGAACGCCGAAAGGCCCATGACATTTTCACGGGTGTCACCATACCAGACCTATTTATGAAAAAATTAGAAGAGAAAGATGAGGATGGAAGAAGTATTGGGCAGTGGCATACATTTTGTCCCCATCAAGTAAAACAATTTATGGGCTGGAAGGATGAAAAAGGGAACCTTCTCGGACTTGAGGATTTTTATGATGAAACGGATGTTAAATTCTTTACCGAGAAATATGAAGAGGCCGCAGGTAACCCGCTTCTTCCTCGTAAAACATACCGTGCCATGGATATTATGACACGAATCATGGTTGCTCAATTAGAAACAGGAACACCATACATGTTCTATCGTGATGAAGTAAACAGGCAAAATCCGAATAAGCATGTATTGGGTAAGGGCCGAACTTCTATTTACTGCAGTAATTTATGTACAGAAATTGCTCAAAATATGTCCGCAACGACGATTGTAAACGAATACCAGAATGAAGAGGGCAATATCGTGATAATTCGGAAGCCTGGTGATTTCGTTGTTTGTAATTTATCGTCTATTAATCTGGCAAAAGCAGTCCCTGCAGATGTTTTAGAGCGTTTAATTAGGATCCAAGTAAGAATGCTCGATAACGTGATAGATTTAAATACAATCTCGGTTGGACAGGCTCAACATACAAATAAAAAGTACAGAGCCGTGGGTCTGGGTACGTTTGGGTGGCACCATCTACTAGCTCTTAAAGGGATTTACTGGGAGTCTGAAACAGCGGTAAATTATGCAGATCATCTGTATGAGGACATTGCATTTTATACTATCCGATCATCAATGGAACTAGCAAAGGAGAAAGGGTATTATAGTCTATTTAAAGATTCAGAATGGCATACAGGGAGTTATTTTGAGCGGAAAAATTACCAAACGAAAAGATGGATTGAACTAAAAAGGGATGTCGTCAATCATGGTATTCGAAATGGTTGGTTAATGGCTATCGCTCCCAACTCATCAACAGCCAAAATAGGAGGTTCCACTGATGGAATAGATCCTATCTATTCTGTTGAATATGCAGAGGAAAAGAAGAATTTTAAATTTAAAGTAACGGCACCTGATTTAGATCATATTACGTACGAATTTTATCGCAGGTCCAGACATGAATTAGATCAAGTGTGGAGTATTAAACAGAATGCGGCACGAGGGCGTCACATTGATCAAGGCATTAGCTTTAATTTATATGTTAGGCACGATATAAAAGCAAAGGACTTGCTCAACCTGCATATGGAAGCTTGGAAGCAAGGATTAAAGACAACGTACTATGTAAGAAGCACATCTCAAACGGAAATTGACGAATGTGAGGCTTGCCATAGCTAACACCTTTTTAGAATAGATTGGAGAAGATTATTTTATGGATATTCATTTACCGCTATCAAGAATAAAACTGTTGAACCCTGAGTTTCCCAATAAATCAACCGGAATTATCAACGGAAAATCATCAGGCTTGCTCAACTGGAATGATATTGCCTATCCTCAGATATACGATTTATATCAAACTTTATTGTCAAACTTTTGGAAAGCTCAAGAGATAAATATGCAAGATGATATAAAGCAATGGGACTTTCTAAGTTCAACGGAGAAAGATGTCTTTTTACGAATAAATACACAACTTGCTTGTTTAGATAGCCTGCAGACCCCTACCATGTGTCAAGTGATGGATTATGTGTCGGATTCTAGCTTTAAAGCAATATTTGCCGTCATCGCTCAGCAGGAAGCAGTTCATAATGAATCCTATTCCTATATATTAAGTTCTCTTGTCCCCTTAAATGAACAAAAGGTTTGGTTCAATCAAGCCAAAAATGATCCAATCGTTCAAAAAAGAAACCAACTGATATTAGATGCATATGAATGTTTCCGTGAGAATCCTACACCACAAAATTTATTTCAACTAGGTGTGAATTCTATTAATCTAGAGGGTATTTATTTTTATGCTGGGTTTGCTTTTTTCTATCATCTTGCCCGCCAGCAAAAAATGCTTAAGACTAGTACAATGATTAGCTATATACAACGGGATGAAATGCAGCATGCGTATTTCATGGCACAGTTTCTACGAATACTTTTAACAGAAAATCCGGATTTACATACAGAGGCTAACATTGATTATGTGTATAAAGTGGTTGGACAAGCTGTCCGACTTGAAAAAGAGTGGGCACATATGATTTTGAAAGATATAGATGGTATTGAATTGAGCGAGTACGAAAGATACACCGAATATCTTGCTAATAAGCGGCTTCGACAGCTAGGTTTACAGAACTTATATAAAGAAAGGGTAAACCCTATGCCTTGGATCCATGTTTTCAGTGATGAAATGATGAATGGAACAAAATCCGATTTTTTTGAACAGAAGTCAAGAAGCTATGCAAAGGTAACACAATCAAACGGTTTCGATGAATTATGAAAATTGCCATCGTATATTCTTCCAAAACAGGAAATACTGAAGAATTAGCTCAACTAATTTTCCATTTATTTTTAAAGAAGAATGTAATGGTTTCTCTCTTTCGGATCGAGCAATTTCGAGTTAGGGATTTATCCCAATTTGAGGCTGTTGTAATCGGAACCTATACTTGGGGAAATGGCGAAATTCCTCAAGAAATGATGGAGCTATATCGTGCATTCGAAACTCAGGACGTAAAAAAGGTACTGACAGGTGTAATCGGCACAGGGGATAGTGGTTACCCGAAGTTTTGTGGAGCTGTTGATGAATTTAAGGATATGCTTTACGTACACACAAATTTAATTGCCACCCTAAAAATCGAGGTTAGCCTCCAAATGAAGGATATTGATCGGTGTAGTAGATTCGTGACTATCTTTTTGGATCAATTAAGTCGGAAGCAGGGTATAGGGTAATTGCAGAGGAGGTTTGGAATTAGTAGTCTAATTGTTTTTTTTTGCTCCATATTGAGTCTATTTGTTATTACTACCGAAATATTCAGAAGAAAACCCTTGCATCACAAGGGTTTTCCTTTTCTGAATTATGTGAAATGTTTGGATTTTCTAATATTTTGTCTATTGATTGACCAGGGAATTTTAACAATGTTATCATGTCTATGAAAGCGTTTTCGGTGAAGGGGGAGAAATTAATGGAAGATAAAGTTTTAAAAGCAATTCAGGATGATTATCCGGATGATTTCGCCTGGTGTTATGGCTGTGGTCGATTGAACGAAGGGGGACATCATTTTCGAACTGGCTGGCATGGTGAACAAACAGTAACTATATTCACACCAGAAGCAGAGCATCTAGCACTTCCAGGTTTTGTTTATGGTGGAATTGTTGCCTCTTTAATAGATTGTCATGGAACAGGGTCTGCTGCATTGGCGCTTCATCGAAAAAATGGACATGAAGCTGGTGATGGAGAGGAGCCCCCAAGATTCGTAACGGCTTCCTTAAATGTGAACTTTCTCAAGCCCACTCCACATGGTATACCATTAACAGCAATCGGAACTGTCAATGAAATACACCCTAAAAAGTTTAAGGTTGAGACAGAAGTTTATGCGAATGATATTCTCTGTGCTCGTGGAGAGGTCGTCGCTGTTGTCATGCCTAAATCCTTTCTTAAATAGGCATTAATTATTCAGTTTTAGCCGGTCCTACTATTGGGAATCGGCTTTTTTTGCTTTATGAAGGTAACTCGAAATAAAAGTAAGTTATTCTACCATGTATTAAATCAAATTTAATAAATCTATGTTAGATACCATTCCACATTTACAGAAAAACTCAAAAAGGTATGCGATACTGACTTTAGAGAAATAAATTGTGACCCCATTTGTTAAAGAATAATGGGGCATTAATCTTAATGCAGGGGGTTGGAGCCGAATGGTTCGTACTATTGCTCAGTTTCTCACAATCTTAGTTATATATTTGATTGGAACAAGACTCGTTACTTGGCTTGATCTTCCTGTCCCTGGAAGTATTATTGGTATGGCGCTCTTATTCATTGCATTAATGTCAGGTGCTTGTAAGCTCAAATGGGTCGAAGCAGCCGCCCAGCTGCATATCAAACATATAACTCTTCTATTTATTCCATTTATCGTAGGTGTTTGGCATTTTGCAGGGATTTTTAGAGTAGAAGGAATAAAATTAGCAATCATCCTAGCAGCAAGCAGCCTGGTTGTCCTACTTGTTACAGCTTTTATTGCTGAGTATTTAGAAACTAAAAGAAAAAGGAGTAAACAAAATGGGAACAATGATTTCTAATATATTGTTATGTACCAGCATTACTGTTATGAGTTATGCAGTAGGAAATAAGGTGTTTAAAACTTATAACAAGTCATGGTTAAATCCGTTATATACTGTAACAGTGTTCATCATTGGTTTATTGACGCTTTCTCATATACATGTTGCCCAATATTCTTCTGGAACAGGTATATTTTCACTTTTATTAGGAACTGCTACTGTGTCCCTTGCTGTTCCCTTATATAGACATGTAAGAATTATTAGAAAAAATTTCGTAATTATTTTCTGGGCGGTTATGCCAGGCACATTAACTGGGGTAATTTCAATTGTCTTGTTGACGAAGTATTTGCACATGAATAAGGAAATTATGTTGTCGCTAATTCCAAAATCGGTCACTGCTCCCATTGCCTTATCAGTATCCCAGTCATTAGGGGGGATACCGTCACTAACGATTTTGTTTGTTTGTATTTCTGCGGTTTTTTCTTTAATGGTTGGGCCATTTCTTTTAAATATTACTCGGATTAGAAGCAGAATTGCTAAGGGATTAGCGTTAGGAACCTCAGCCCAGGCAATTGGTGCCAACCGTGCATTTGAATGGGGAGAAATTGAAGGGGTCATGGGGAGCATAGCGATGATTACCTCCGCATTGATCATGTCTATTTTGATACCCCTATTATTGCTGCTTTCCCTTTAATAAACTACTCTTAATACTAATTTATAAATTCATTACCGACATCTTAAAACAATTTTAATGAAAATGAAATAATTCTATCTGAAACCAAAAATACCCATCCGTCGTCAAATTTAATAGAAGCAGATAAATAAGGAGGCGAACGGGTGGAGGGTATTAGAAAAATGGCCGTTACCCTAGTGATTGTTTTGGTCATAGGATTTGGTCTAGTTGTCAGCAGATTTGGTTCTGCGCTTTTTCAGGAGGGAAATCCAATACCATTAATTGTTTCTGCAATGAAGCTTCACTTATGCGATTCAGAATTTGAGCTGTTCTCAAAAACAGATAAACGAAGCAGATACTTATCCGAAAGTAGTCAAGATAGCAGCTATAATGTAGTAAAAAAATATATGAAATCAAAAGGATGGAGGTTTCAAGAACAAATGGGTTTAGGGTTAATATTTACAAAAAATGGTGAAGATGCAATCGTGGTGGTAAAACAATATTCAAGGAATTACTTTATTTGGGAAATTCAGCAACGCTTTTCAAATAATAAAAGCCTTACCTACACAAAACAAACCCCTAATCCTTGGATTAGGGGTTTGTTTCTTCCGACTCTGTCACACTATAAAAAGACTCGATCAATTCATTAAGCTGCCCTAGTTCTTTTTTCCAAAGTGATTCGGGGTTTTGCTTTAATGATAATAGGGCACTTTGAATAAGAAACTTTCTTGGTGATTTTGTATGGATGATTTCTTCTTGAATAAAATCCAGAAGTTCATTGTATTTGCTTTGTTCTTCTACATCTTGAATGCTTTTCGTTATCGATGCCCTTAACGTTACCGCTATTTTCATCAACTGGGTGATAATCTCGAGATTGTTTTTTTGGCAGCCAGGGACCCATTTTTCTAAAGTATTTGGTTCTATTAATTGATCCCCTGATTCAGAAACCTCATCAACTATTTTAACCAATCGCGCCACGCTGTAGCGGACAACACTGCTTACTTTTTCTCCAGATTCATGGGCCATTCTATTGTATTGAACATTATATTGTAATATCCCTTGAAACATAATCGCACAATCTAATAGAAATGGTTTTTTCTCTTCGCCGAAGATGTCAATAAACCGATTGTAATACCACCGAAGTGAATTTAAACGAAGTCGTTGGATAAATTGTTTGAGGTCGGCATCATTAGAGGACAATACTTCCTCGTAAAGGGCAATTAATTTATTTTTCCTATTAGAAATCATTTGCAGTTCCACTTGCTTAATGAAAATTTCTATACTGGAAGGGTTTTGACCAATTAATAAATCGTTTCGATCCTTTTCGAGCCTCTTAAAAATTGTTTTATAAATCGCGATTAATAATTCGCTTTTCGATGAAAAATAATTATAAAACGTTCCTTTAGAAATCCCGCTATAGTCTAAAATATCTTGAATAGATGTTGCTTGGAATCCTTTTTCGATGAATAATTGATGAGCCATATTTACTACATGCTGCTTTCGGTCATTCATAAAATCACCTTTATTTCCATTTGTACTATTAGTATAAAAATATAGTACATTATTTAAAGCATTATTACAAATCCATAATTTTGCAGGTTTTTTTAATTGCAAAAATTGAACTCTGCGTATATTATTATGTAAGTGTGAAACAGGTGTATAAAAAAATGAACATATATTATAGGGGGAAATTGAATGAATCAAACCATAAAAAAGACTGCTGGCCCACCGTATGGCGTTCTTGCCGTACTGATTGTCGGAGCTTTTATTGCATTCTTAAATAACACATTATTAAATATCGCACTGCCTTCAATCATGGCTGACTTAAAAATAGACCCATCAACTGGTCAGTGGTTGATAACCGGTTTTATGTTAGTAAATGGAATTCTGATTCCATTATCAGCATTTTTAATTCAAAAATTTTCGGTCCGGCAATTATTCCTAGCAGCCATGCTTTTATTTACTTTTGGAACTGTTTTAGCTGGCTTTGCTCATGCCTTTCCACTTTTATTATCTGGTCGGATGATTCAGGCTTCTGGGTCAGCGATTATGATGCCTTTGTTAATGAATGTAATGTTAACAAGTTTTCCTGTTGAAAAACGTGGATTAGCAATGGGTGTTTTCGGGTTAGTATTAATGTTTGCTCCGGCAATTGGACCGACTTTATCGGGTTGGATTATTGAACACTATGACTGGAGAATGCTCTTCCATTTTGTCACACCAATCGCGATTCTCGTCGTATTGCTTGGCTTTTTCTTACTTAAAGATAAAAAAGGTAAGGTTGATATTCGTCTTGATTTCTTATCTGTGGTGTTATCAAGCGTAGGTTTCGGCGGAATACTTTATGGATTCAGTTCCGCTGGTAAAGAAGGATGGGATAGTCCGCAAGTTTATGGGACGCTTGCAGTTGGGCTCATTTCATTGGTAACATTTATTTTGCGTCAATTAAGACAAGAACGGCCACTTCTTAACTTCCGGATTTATAAATATCCAATGTTTGCATTATCTTCTGCTATATCCATGGTAGTTACAATGGCGATGTTTTCCGGTATGCTTCTTCTACCAATTTATGTCCAAAATATTCGCGGGATTTCCCCGATAGATGCGGGTTTAATGTTGTTGCCAGGGGCAATTCTAATGGCCATTATGATGCCGATTACAGGTAAACTTTTTGATAAATTCGGTGGTCGTGCTTTAGCTATTATTGGTTTAGCTATAACAGTGATAACAAGTTATTTATTTAGTAAATTAACACTGGAAACCACCTATACTCATTTAATTATTTTATACACGATCCGTATGTTTGGTTTTTCGATGGTAAATATGCCAATTACGACCAATGGCTTAAACCAGTTACCGGCACGGTTTTATCCTCATGGCACGGCGATGAATAATACGATGTCGCAGGTATCTGGTGCCATTGGGACAGCGTTGTTGGTTACGGTTATGACAACTCGTGCCAAAACACATGCAACTGAAATCGTTGAGGCTGCAAAGAAGGTTGTACCTAACCCTTCAATAAAGATTACAGAAGCCATGAAACTAAAAATGCAACATCAAATTGAGATGCAAGCTCTTTTGGAAGGAATTAATGATGCTTTCTTTGTAAGTGTATTTATCGCTGGCCTAGCTTTAGTTCTTGCCTTATTTATTAAACGGGCAAAACAAGCAGAAGATCCAGGTGAGATAAAACCGTCCGCTCATAAGGTAAAAACGAAATTAGCGGAAAATTAAATAGCAATTAGAGGGGGGCTTATATATAGTCACCTCTTTTTTTTGCAAAAATACATTATCATATTTGCTTTTTTACACATAAACACTCAAAATTAAAGATGAAAAGTGAATCATAGGAGGACATTCCTTATGTTAAAAGACCAAATCAAACAGTACATATCTGAACAGCAAAATAACTCAAACGGCAATAGTATTACCATTTTTAAAGAAGAAAAAGAGTATCTCGAAAAAAATCAGCTGGGTGATAATATCCAATTTTCGGAGAAGGATGTTAGTGTCCGCTTTGCAGACGCCTACATTGAACGTTGTGATAAAGAAACAGAAAATATGCTAAAGAATGAATCGACTTCATTCTTGGCTCAGCCTCTCGATTACTTAAAAATGCATAAAAATGAATTTATTTATTTGGAGTCTATTTGGTTTGATTTAATTGGTGTCGAGGCTGTTTCAATAGAAGCGGATGATGTATTTGGGACATACGATGTAATGTTGGGATTAAAACTGCAAAAGAAATTTGAAAAAGCGTTAAAGGAAAATTTAAATACCCAATTACACGGGGATGAAGCAAAATTTGACTTAATGTTCAGCTTGGAAGATGGATTATGGAATTTAAATTTTGCCCTAAACTATGTGGAAGGTTTTACCGAAGAGATATCCATAGGTGAGGCGTTCCAGCTTATTTATCGCTTTTTATTTCAGTTGGTTGCGGCCGTAGAAGGGGAAAGGAAATAAAAATACCCAAAAACGCATGGATGATTTTCCATCCATGCGTTTTATGATTCCTTTGCTTTAACTATATCGAGAGGAGAGATGGTAGAACATGCGAGTCATTTCATTGTGCCCTAGTAATACCGAAGTTATGGAATATCTGGGTTTAACACACTTATTAGTAGGAGTTGATGACTTTTCCGATTGGCCAGCCTCAATCAAAAATCTACCAAAGTTAGGTCCTGATTTATCGATTAACATGGATCTAGTTGAACAATTGCAGCCTGATATGGTCCTTGCTTCTTTAAGTGTTCCAGGGATGGAAAAAAATATTGAGGCTCTAAAGAAACGAGATATCCCCCATCTTGTTTTAAATCCACAATCATTAACAGATATTGAAAACGATTTAATCACAACCGCTGGAGTTCTTGGCGAACAAGAACGGGGAGTGGAGACGGCTCGGCAATTTCGTTCCCGACTTGAAAAAGTAAAACAGCAGAGCGTAAATCAAAGTTACCGACCACGTTTGTACTGGGAATGGTGGCCAAAGCCGATTTTTACACCAGGAAAAATAAATTGGCTCACGGAGATATCCGAAGCTGCTGGGGCAATAAACATCTTTCAGGATATTGAATTGGCCAGTGTTCAAACGGAGTGGGAAGATGTAATAAGTCGCAAGCCCGATTTTATTTGTCTTGCTTGGGTAGGAGTGAGGAAAGATAAGATTCAAAAAAGCCTTGTTAAAAAGCGAACTGGATTTGAAGAAATAGGGTTTAAAAGTGATGACCAGATTCTCATTCTTGAGGAAGAACTGTACTGCCGCCCCTCACCCAGACTGCTCGATGGATTAGAAAGGTTAGTAGATTTGATTCATAGATTTAAATGACCACAGAAGCACTTTTTTAATTTTTGGATAAATGAAAAGGGAGGGTATTACCCCCCTCCCTAAAAATCAACTAAAATCCTGCTCTGTAATCGAAATGGCTGAACCCGTTGATGTGTGCTGGTTTACCCAGCCTAACGAGGTTTCCGAGACATTAGTCCAATTGGGTATTTCTTCCTTATGTTGTTCAACCCAACTCATGCAGTACTGTGGGTCAATATTATAATCGAGGCACTGGGCTAGGAAAGATTGAATCGTTTCTTGGTTGCAATTCTCCCATGAACCACAAGTATTACTCCATACATTCTCCATTTTCGTTTGCAGAGATACATCATTAATAAAATTACTAAATTGGAAATCGTTAGGCATCCATGTTCCTCCTTAAAAAAATTTTCACTTCCTCAGTATGTCCAAGGAAAAAATAATTGAACAAAAATAATCTATAATATTGACAACTTTATCGTGATTTACCTTATTGAATTTTGTATCTTCCTTTTTAGGGTAAGATAAAAAGTCAAAATTATACATCTAAGGATTAATATTCTTCATTATTCACGAGGATTGTGTAATAATCTTAATGATACCGATTTAATGAGATAAAGGTTGGATCGTAAAGGGGATTAGATATGAAAAACAGAAAAAAAACGGCACTTGTTCTAGGTGCTAGCGGACTAGTAGGAAATGAATTAGTAAAAATCCTCATTCAACAAAAAAATTATGAAAAGATCCATATATTAGTCCGAAGACCAATTGAAAGCAATCATCCCTCCTGTGAAGTGCATGTCGTTGATTTTGACAAGCTAGATACATACTCGGAATTATTTCAGGTAACAGATGTTTTTTGTTGTTTAGGGACTACTATTAAAAAGGCAAAAAGCAAGGAAGCTTTTCGAAAAGTAGACTATGAATATCCGGTCGAGGCAGCAAAAATCTCATCAAAAACTGGTGTAGAAAAATTTCTCATTATTACCGCGATGGGGTCAAATTCTAAATCATTAATTTTCTACAATCAAGTGAAGGGACAAGTTGAGGAAGCTCTGGGTAAGTTAATTATACCATCTGTTCATATTTTCAGGCCATCACTATTGTTAGGAGAGCGGACAGAGTTTCGTTTTGGGGAAAGAATTGCGGAAAAAGCAAGTGCCTTTTTAAATTTACTTATGGTTGGCGCATTACGACCTTATAAAGCGATTGAAGCAAGGAACGTCGCAGCAGCAATGGCAGCCGTGGCCCAGACTGATAAAAGTGGTGTGAACATTTATCCTTCACATGAGATTGAAAGAATCGCAAGAGAAAAAAATTAATACGATTTGAGAGGTTAGTGCAATGGAGAAGGGTTTAACTGGAAAGCGAGTTGTCATTTGCGGTTCGCGAAAAATAGAAGAAATAAGTACGATAATTGGAAAACAAGGAGGTGTTCCTCTAGTCCGTACTCTTCAAGGGACTGTATTTTTAGCAGAAAAGGAAGTGGAACCTGATTTACGCGAATTTGTAAAGAAAGGTGCCGATTGGGTGATCTTCACAACGGGGATTGGTTTTGAGACACTCGTGGAATTAGCAACAAAGCTTGGATTAAAAGAGTCCTTTTTAAAGAACCTTCGTGAAGCACAGATAGCATCTAGAGGCTATAAAACCCTATCTGCATTAAAGAAATATGAGATTAAACCAATCGTGGTCGATGATGATGGAACAACAAAGGGATTAGCTCAATCACTCGAAACCATAGATCTCTCTGGAAAAAGAGTTATGTTGCAACTTCACGGGGAAACAGCACCAGTTTTAACAAAATTTCTCGAAGATCGCGGTGCTATTGTCCAGAAGTTACTCCCATACCAGCATATAGCTCCTGAAAAAGAGATGGTGGCAAGGTTATGTAATGAACTTCAGTCAGGTGAATGTGACGCGGTATGCTTTACTACGGCAACCCAGGTTCACTCGCTTTTTGACTATGCAAGAGAACATGAAATCTTTACAGACATTGTTAATTCATTCAAGGAAAAAACAGTAGCTGCAGCCGTTGGAAAAGTTACCGCAGCAGCATTAAAAGAGCAAGGGGTAGAACGGATCCTTGTTCCTGAAAATGAGAGAATGGGAGCAATGATTATCGAGTTGTCTAAATATTTCCAAAGTTGAACATGTCTGGGTGTACCTTCTTAATGGGGTACACTTTTTTTTATAAAAAGGGGTTCGTTTCCTCCACATTCGTAGAAAATGTCGAGAAGTTTTTTACGATTGTTTTATAATAAGTCAGTTTTCCTTATAAGGAAGATGCATTGTTAGGTAAGTAATACTTTACTGATTAGACATTTGAAAATGAACAAATAAAGCTTGTAAGATTAATTGACAATTCGATTTCTTTTTACAATATTTTTGGTATTATTGTGTTAAATTGAAAAAGGATTCAGAAAAGTGTACAAGCAATCTGCCCTCTGATAAAACTATTTATAATATTCCATATAATTTCTAATTTTCACCTAACAACAATACTCCCCTAGGTTTGCATTCATAGGAAACTACTTTCTTTTTACATAATGATTAATTAAATGCTTGCATCAATTTACAGATTGTTAGGTGAAATGTCTAAAATCAGTCTGTAAAATAATAATAAGATGCAGAATTTTCTGCGAAATAGATAAATGACTAAAGGAGTTGGTCCCTTTTTGGTAATATCAGTTTATTAAAGCGCTTACATTTTAAAGATCAGCACTTAAATAATTTATTTATTCCATATGTATTGGCCATAAACCATTCATATAAGAAGGAGGGCTTCTCTTTGGCGAATGAAAAAATGCAGCGTATATCCTTATCCAATCTTGAAAAGAACTTTCTAGAGGTGGAGCAGGGACTGACAAACCAAGAAGCTGTTGAAGAATCCAATCGGTGCCTCTATTGCTATGATGCTCCATGTATAAAGGCCTGCCCGACAGGTATTGATATTCCAACCTTTATTAAAAAAATTGCCTCAGGAAACTTACTAGGTTCCGCTAAAACAATCATGTCTTCAAATCCAGTTGGTGCAAGCTGTTCTAGGGTTTGTCCAACCGATGAACTATGTGAAGGTGCTTGCGTCCTAAATCATTCAACCAAGCCGATTATGATAGGCAATCTACAAAGATATGCTACGGATTGGGCAATGACAAATGAGCAAGTACTTTTTCGACCAGGTCAAGCGAATGGACGAACAGTTGCTGTCATCGGCGGTGGTCCGGCTGGACTATCGGCGGCAAGGGAACTGGCGAGATTGGGATACGAGGTTACAATATTTGAGGGGGCCGAGAAAGCAGGCGGCTTAAATACGTATGGAATTGTCTCTTTCCGTTTACCTCAAAGAATTTCCTTCTGGGAAGTAGAGCAGGTTGAGAAATTGAATGTAACCATTAAAACGAACACAATGGTCGGCAAGGATATTTCAGCCGAAGAAATTACTGAAAATTTTGATTATATAGTATTAGCAATAGGTATGGCACATGTTCCAAACCTGGGTGTTGAAGGCGAAAACTTAGCGGGTGTATTTGATGCGATTGAATTTGTCAAGGCAACAAAAAGTGGCCAGTTATCCGAAGAGTTTGTTGGAAAACGGGTTGTCGTAATTGGTGCTGGGAATACCGCGATTGATGGTGCGACTTGTTCCGTTCGGTTAGGAGCTGAAAACGTCAAAATCTTATACCGGAGAACGGAAGAAGAAATGACGGCCTATGAATTTGAATATGATTTTGCCAAACAAGACGGTGTGGAATTCCGCTGGTTAACAGCACCAAAAAGGATTATCGGTGATGAAACCGGGAAGGTAACCGGAATAGAGTGTATCAAAATGAAACTTGGGGATCCAGAAAAAGATGGACGGCGCAGACCTGTAGCAATCGAGGGTTCCGAATATGTACTTCCTGTCGATGCTGTGGTAAAAGCAATCGGTCAAACCAGACACCTGAAGTTAATTGAAGGGTTCGATCTTAGCCATGATGGCGGGGTTGTCAAGGTAAATCAAGAAACGTTCCAAACCTCCAATCCCAAAGTGTTTGGATGCGGAGATGTTGTGTTTGGTAAGGGGAATGGGGACGCCATGGTCGTAACCGCTGCGCAACAGGGAAAAGATGTGGCCTATGCCATTCATAAACAATATTCTGTTGTCGGAACGGCAAAATAACTTCTTATTTGATAAAAAGGGGAGAAAAATAGATGGCTGATTTACGTATTAATCTTGCAGGGATAAAATCTCCTAACCCGTTCTGGCTGGCATCAGCACCGCCTACCAACTCTGGCTATCAGGTACAAAGAGCCTTTGATGCTGGTTGGGGCGGGGCAGTCTGGAAAACATTGGGTGATCCTATTTTGAATGTATCATCAAGGTTTGCTGCAATTAGTTTTAACGGACAAAGGGTGGCCGGTTTCAATAATATTGAACTAATCACCGACCGACCTTTAGATGTCAATTTAAAAGAAATCTATGAAACCAAAAAGCGATTTCCTAACCATGCGATCATTGCTTCGTTAATGGTGGAACCAAAGCAGGAAAAGTGGCATGAAATCGTTAAACGTGTGGAGGATGTCGGTGTTGATGGACTTGAGTTGAATTTTGGCTGTCCCCACGGGATGGCAGAGCGCGGCATGGGTTCGGCTTCGGGCCAGGTCCCTGCACTTGTTGAGCGTCAGACCTTTTGGGTGAAAGAAGTTGCAAAGACACCTGTGATTGTAAAATTAACGCCAAATATCACTGATATTACGGCGACCGCAGAAGCTGCCTGCAATGGCGGTGCGGACGCGATCAGTATGATCAATACGATTAACAGTCTCATGGGTGTTGATCTCGATTCATGGAATACGATTCCACATGTGGCCGGAAAGGGTGCACACGGCGGCTATTGCG
The DNA here is from genome assembly GCF_041106275.1 of Neobacillus sp. BF23-41. Lineage (NCBI taxonomy): Bacteria > Bacillati > Bacillota > Bacilli > Caryophanales > Bacillaceae > Neobacillus > Neobacillus sp. BF23-41. Next base: position 208,453 of record NZ_JBGBPR010000005.1, on the reverse strand, counting down.
GACCTGCAGTTAAGCCGATTGCCTTAAACATGGTCGCTGAATGTGCAAGACATCCGCATATTAACGTGCCAATTTCGGGGATTGGCGGTATTTCCAATTGGAGGGATGCCGTTGAATTTATGTTGATGGGAGCCGCTGGCGTTCAAATTTGTACGGCCGCCATGCACCATGGGTTCCGAATCGTTGAAGATATGATTGAAGGACTCAGCAATTATCTAGATAGTAAAGGAATTGCCTCTGTGACTGAAATCATCGGAAAATCCGTGCCTAGATACTCGGATTGGGGCAACTTGGATTTAAATTACAATATCGTCGCAAAAATCAATAACGATGTCTGTATCAATTGCAATAAGTGTCATATTGCCTGCGAAGATACCTCGCATCAATGTATCGATATGTTGACGGACGCAAATGGAAAGAGCTTCCTCAAAGTGAGGGAAGAGGATTGTGTCGGTTGTAATTTATGTTCGATCGTATGTCCTGTAGATGGGGCGATTGATATGGTCGAAGCAGCAAGAGAACTGCCGCCGATGACTTGGAATGAACGACAGGCTGCCTTAAGTGGAGTTGTAGAATGTAAAGCAGATCTAACCAAGTAGAAGATATGGAGGGAATTATTGATGAAAAAAATTATCAAAAACGGAACCATTGTCACGGCTACAGACACATACCAAGCAGAAATATTAATTGAAGATGGTAAAATATCACAAATCGGGACGGATCTATCAGCGACAGGCGCGGAAATAATCGATGCGAAAGGCTGTTTTGTTTTTCCTGGAGGGATCGATCCACACACCCATCTCGATATGCCATTTGGTGGAACGGTGACAAAGGATGATTTCGAATCAGGGACCATTGCTGCTGCCTTTGGTGGAACGACAACGGTTATTGATTTTTGCTTAACGAATAAGGGGGAGCCGCTGAAAAATGCGATTCAAACATGGCATGATAAATCAGGAGAAAAAGCTGTTATTGATTATGGTTTCCACTTAATGATCTCAGAAATCAACGAGAATGTTCTCAGTGAGCTCCCTCAAGTTATTACTGAAGAAGGAATTACCTCTTTTAAGGTATTTATGGCTTACAAAAATGTATTTCAAGCGGATGATGAAACATTGTTCAAGACACTTATCTCTGCAAAAGAACACGGAGCCTTGGTCATGGTCCATGCAGAAAATGGGGATGTCATTGATTACTTAACGAAAAAAGCCCTTGATGAAGGGAAAACGGCCCCGATTTATCACGCACTAACGAGACCGCAGGAATTAGAGGGCGAAGCTACAGGGCGTGCAGCAAAATTTACGGGACTTGCCAATTCACAGCTATACGTAGTACATGTCTCTTGTGCAGATGCAGTGGAACAAATAGCGATAGCCCGAAGCAAGGGCTTTGATGTCTGGGGAGAAACCTGTCCTCAATATTTAGTCCTTGATCAAGACTATTTAGAAAAGCCTAATTTTGAAGGAGCTAAATATGTTTGGTCACCGCCATTAAGAGAGAAGTGGAATCAGGATGTTCTTTGGAATGCTTTGAAGAGTGGTCAATTGCAAACGATTGGTTCTGACCAATGTTCCTTTGATTTTAAAGGGCAAAAGGATTTAGGAAGAGATGATTTTACTAAAATACCAAACGGCGGTCCAATTATTGAAGATCGTTTGTCGGTATTATTCTCTGAGGGGGTCAAGAAGGGACGGATTAGTCTAAATCAATTTGTTGATATTACCTCAACCCGCAGCGCAAAACTTTTTGGCTTATTCCCGAAAAAAGGGACAATCACCATTGGTGCAGATGCAGACCTTGTTATCTTTGATCCGAATATCGAACGTGTGATTTCGGCCGAAACACATCATATGGCTGTCGATTACAATGCGTTTGAAGGTATGAAGGTAACCGGCGAGCCGGTTTCGGTGTTGTCACGTGGGCAATTTGTTGTTCGCGACAAGCAATTTGTTGGAAAACCAGGTTCTGGCCAATATTTGAAGAGGGAAAAATATAATAAAAATACACTAGTAAACCAAAGTGAAACACTATCTATCTAGCTAATTATCTTAGCTTCACTTAAACACTAATCGAACTACTCCTATCTGCAATTGCTCAGATTTGCTGAGCAATTGCTTGATTAATTGTATGTTGACGGTTTGTTGAATTTGTCAGGCAACAGCTGCGGGCAGAGAGGTCTGGAGTTGGGTCTAGTCCCCTGTAACCGGCGGCGCTGCTTTTTCAGCCTTTTTAGTTGTTATTTTTAGTAATATGGGTTTTTGGGCGACATTAAGTGCAGATATTCCCACTATTTCACGCTTCTTCAAGGCACCAAAAAATGAAAAGAACTAGTTTAAGCGAAATAGAACTTCTTTAATGGGGAACCTTGTCGCAATGCCACTTACACAAACATTTATGATTGTCATTGGTGCGATTTCCTATATTGCCGTATTAAACGCTGATCCAGTGGTCGCACTCAAAAGGCAGCAAGCGGCTTTATCCTTGCTATATTACTGTTAATGATTGTCCTAGCCCAGTGGTCGACCATTACGGCAGCAAATGTTGTGCCAGCAGCAACCATTTTTTCAAACGTGGGCGGTCCGAAGTTCCCATTTTGGGCAGGGGGGATATAACAAATAGTTTATGAAATTAAAAGGGGGAGATTGGATGTCAGATTATCAGCAATTTCTAGATGAAAGAGACAAAATTGATTTCCTTATTCAGAAGGGCTATCGCATAAATGGTGTTAAAGAACATTTAAATGGGGCTACTGTGGAATTTTTACATCCCAAAGGAAATGTATTTGAAACACTTTTGATTGGAACAGCAAATGCACGAAAATATTTTACTAGTCTTTTATTGAAGCAGAATCACACAAGTTCGTGAGTGCTAAGTGTTAAAAGATAATAATAGGGGTGGGAAGGTTGGAATTCTATTTAAGATCGAAGGATAATGCGTACCCTTGTGTAGTCACGATAGACGAAGACAATGGACGTTATACGATACGAAAATCTGATTCTAGCGGTGAGTATTTCAACTCTCCTAAAGAATTAGTGGCCTGGATCATGGAAAATTGGCAGTCTGAAGACTTTCTAGATCGAAATGAATTTGAGTCAATGCTTAGTGAAATAAAAGTATACTTCCCGATAATACTCTAGATATTTAGTGAAAGGATTGGTTGCAGGACCAATCCTTTTTCACCTATTCAATCTGTTTTCACTTTTGCGAGGAGAGCCAAATGATGAAAGAACATTTTCAATTAACGGTGGCAGATATTTTAAATCGAAAGTATTTTGAAAATGCACGGGTTATCGCTGGGGAAGACGGTATTCATCGATTCGTCAAATGGGTTCATATCGTCGAGGTCACCAGTATTCGAAATCTTCTTAATGGAGATGAACTTATTCTAGCAACAGGCGTTGCCTGGAAAGATAATACCGATTTATTTGTTTCGATGATAATGGAATTTCTTGAAAACAATGCAGCTGGTTTATGTATTGAAATGGGGACATACATGACAGCCATCCCAGCGGAAGTCATAGATATTGCTAATGAACATCAATTTCCGATTATTATTTTTACACAGGAAGTTCCGTTTGTGAAAATTACTCAAGACATCCACTCAATCATTATTAATCAGCAATACCAGAAGATTTCAGATTTAGAGCATTACTCACAAAGCTTAAATAAACGACTTCTAACGATGGAGAGTTATGGTGATATTCTTCAATGCATTTTTTCTGCATTGGACTTACAAATTATTTTTCGCTTAAAGAATCTGGACTATGAATTTGTCCCGGAAATTAGTCAAACTGAACAAAAAAAACTAATGACCCAGCTTGAAGGGACCGAAATACAATCATGTGATCATATAGCGTCTGCCCCTATATTCTTGTTTGGTCAAGAATATGCAGAGTTATTTATTTATTCAGAGGATATCCCTATCAGTGAATACGATTTATTGATTTTGGATCGTACCGCAACAGCACTGGCCCAGCATTTATTAAGGGAAATGTATGTCGAAGAAAAAAAACGCGTCGAGGAGTTTGAGTGGCTTTACGGCTGGCTTGAGGGTGAACATTCACTCGAAAGCATTAGTGAATATTTTACCCAGAACGGGATTAAAACAAAAACGAATGAAGCAGTGGTCTTAATCACAAAGCTTATTCCTCTAAAAGAAAAAATAACCCAAGATGTTACCTATTTAAAGTTATTATTTCGCTCGGTATTTGAACAGAATGGCTTTACTGTGTTTCCTGTTGAAAAAAGGAATGAGCTTACATTCATTCTTGTAAATAATCGGATGAAAAAGAATGTAAAGGAACGGATTAAGAAGGCAATTGAATCCATTACCGAATCAGAGTTTATTAGAAAACAGTGCTCAGCAAAAATCTTGATTGCGGTAGGAAATTTTATTGGAAATTTAAATGAAGTACATAAAAGTTATCTCACAGCGAAGGAAACTCAGCGAATACAGCAAAAGATGACCAATAAAGCGACCTATTATTTTTATGAGGATCTGCATTTATATCGTCTTATTTCACAAATGAGTAAACACGTTAACCTAAAAGAGATTGCAGCAGAGTATTTACAGCCTGTTATTCAATATGATCAAAAATATAATGGCAAGCTGCTAGAGACATTAAAGGTCTATTTAGAATGTAATGGATCAAAACAAGAAGCCGCAAGCAAGCTTTTTATTGTCAGGCAAACCCTGTACCATCGCCTACAAAAGCTTGAAAACATTCTGGGAGAAGACTTTATGGAACATGAAAAACGAGTAGCTATCGAATTCATGCTACTTGTCCAAGATTACTTATCAGCTTCCCAACAAAATACAAGCAATACCAGTTTCAGAAAAACAGAATAAATGTCCAATTGACTATTCAAATCGTCAAAGAATTGGTTCGCCTCAATTAACATTTCGTCTAATGAAAGCATGGTTTAGATACGAGATAATGAGATTATAAGGCTATCAAGGTAGAAAATTCAAAGCACTATATATAAAAAATTTAGGAGGTTAGATATATGAGTGTAACTAAAAAAGATACGGCCATTTTAAAAAATTTCATTAACGGTGAATGGGTGAACTCGAACAGCGTCCAAACACTAGATGTACCCAATCCTGCTACGAATGAGCTGTTAACAAAGGTGCCTGTGTCAACGAAAGAGGATGTAAATCTAGCAGTGGCAGCGGCTAAGGCTGCATTTAAGGAGTGGAAGAATGTCCCGGTTCCAAAAAGAGCCAGAATTCTTTTTAAATACCACCATCTGTTAACTGAAAACCATAAAGAATTAGCAAGATTAATTGTGCTAGAAAATGGAAAGGCATACAAAGAAGCTTACGGTGAGGTTCAGCGCGGGATTGAGTGTGTTGAATTTGCATCAGGTGCTCCAACGTTAATGATGGGAGAAACGTTATCAGGTATTGCTGAAGATATTGATTCCGAAATGTTCCGTTACCCTGTAGGGGTTGTCGGCGGGATTACACCCTTTAACTTCCCGATGATGGTCCCGCTATGGATGTTCCCTCTAGCGATCGCTTGTGGTAATACGTTTGTGCTGAAGCCATCTGAACGCACACCAATATTAGCTAATAGATTAGCAGAGTTATTCATGGAAGCTGGTGCACCAAAAGGCGTGTTAAATGTGGTCCACGGTGCTCATGATGTTGTCAATGGCTTAATCGAGCATATGGACATTGCGGCCATTTCATTTGTTGGCTCACAACCTGTTGCAAAGTATGTTTATCAGCGAGCTGCTGCAGAAGGAAAGAGAGTTCAAGCCCTATCTGGAGCTAAAAATCATCATATTGTCATGCCTGATGCAGATATGGATAAGGCTGTCCAACATGTGATAACTTCTACGTTTGGAAGTGCGGGACAACGTTGTATGGCCTGCAGTGCAGTTGTTGTTGTCGGTGATAATGAGCCGTTTGTAGCTGCATTAAAGAAAAAGGCAGATGAACTAATCATTGGTAACGGAATGGATGATGAAGTGTTATTAACACCGATTATCCGGAGGGAACACCGTGAAAAAGTACTTGGCTTTATTGAAAAAGGCCTTGCGGAAGGCGCTGATTTGATTAGGGATGGACGCAGAGAAATGGATGAGCTCCCAGAAGGAAATTTCTTGGGACCTACTATTTTTGATCACGTCACACCTGAAATGACAATTGCCAAGGAGGAACTCTTTGCCCCGGTATTAAGTCTCCTACGTGCCAATGATTTAGACGAAGGGTTGGAATATATTCGAAAGTCCAGGTATGGCAACGGCGCAACCATCTATACGAACAATGCGAAAGCGATCCGTCAATTCCGTGAAGAAGCAGAAGCAGGTATGCTTGGCATTAATGTTGGCGTACCGGCAACAATGGCATTCTTCCCATTTTCGGGCTGGAAGGATTCCTTCTATGGTGACATGCATGTAAACGGGAAAGACGGCTTAAATTTCTATACGCGCAAAAAAATGATCACCTCTCGTTTTGACGGTTAAGCAAGTGGCAATATTACTTTTGGTGTCTGGCACCAATTTTTTGAAATGGAGGGAAGCACGATGGTTCAAACAAGTCGTCCACAGGAAACTTTATTGGAGCAGGATGATAAATATGTATGGCACTCAATGAAGCCTTATAACCCTAAAGCCACAATCGTTGCAGCCAAGGCTGAAGGGTCATGGGTGACTGATGCCGACGGGAAACGTTACTTAGATGCGATGGCAGGCCTTTGGTGTGTGAACGTCGGTTACGGCAGGACCGAGCTTGCCGAAGCGGCCTATGAACAACTGAAGGAAATGGCCTATTTTCCACTTTCACAAAGCCATGTTCCAGCAATTAAACTAGCAGAAAAGCTGAATCAGATGTTAGGTGATGAATATGTCATCTTTTTCTCAAACAGCGGCTCTGAGGCAAACGAAACCGCCTTTAAAATAGTAAGACAGTACCATCAGCAAAAGGGTGAACAAAATCGTTACAAAATTGTCTCCCGCTATCGAGCGTATCACGGGAATTCTATGGGGGCCTTGGCTGCCACCGGGCAAGCGCAAAGAAAATACAAGTACGAACCGCTTGCACCAGGTTTTATTCATGTCTCACCACCGGATTCCTACCGGGATGATACGAATGTAGGAGATCCGAAGGAATTGTCTTCCGTCAAAGAAATTGACCGGACCATGACATGGGAGTTAAGTGAAACAATTGCGGCAATGATTATGGAACCGATTATTACCGGAGGTGGTGTCCTCATTCCGCCCGATGGCTATATGAAAGCGGCAAAAGAGGTATGTGAAAAACACGGAGCACTGCTCATTGTCGATGAGGTTATTTGTGGCTTCGGCCGTACAGGAAAGCCATTCGGGTATATGAACTATGGCGTGAAGCCAGACATCATAACGATGGCAAAAGGGATTACCAGTGCGTACCTGCCCCTTTCCGCTACAGCTGTCCGTAAAGACATTTACGAAGCATTTAAAGGCACAGAGGAGTATGATTACTTCCGCCATGTCAATACGTTTGGAGGAAATCCAGCTGCTTGTGCGCTCGCCTTAAAAAATCTTGAAATTATGGAAAATGAAAAATTATTTGTTCGTTCCCGTGATTTAGGGGAGCAACTCTTAAATGATTTAAAGAATCTTTTACAAGACCATCCCCATGTTGGCGATGTCCGTGGAAAAGGGTTATTGATCGGAATTGAATTAGTAAAGGATAAGCGGACCAAGGAACCATTGGAGAATGACCTTGTCAATCAGGTTATCGTCAATTGTAAGCAGGAAGGAATAATCATCGGAAAAAATGGCGCAACAGTAGCAGGATATAACAATGTATTAACACTGGCACCGCCATTAACGATTAAGCAGGTAGATTTAACCTTCCTGATCAAAACACTTACTGAGTCACTTCAGAAAATTAGATAAAATTAAAAAAAGAACCCATGTATTTACAAATGTAAATTTCATGGGTTCTTTTTTTCAGAGGTTATCTATTTTTTCTCCTTCTAGGTCGAAACCGGAAATCGTCACTACTTTCATAATCGGTAAAGGTATTAACAACTGGGGCAGCATCCACAAAATTATTTTTCACTTTTTTAGGCATCACAGCCGCCACTTTAACCTCCTTAACTACATCAGCTACTATCACTTCAATATCCTGTTGCCGCTTTTTGTTCTTAGCATTTCCAGTTTCATCTTGGACACCTTCAACCTCAGTACTCAGAGTCTCAACATCAGTACTAAAAGTTTTAACGTCAGTACTTAGAATTTCACCATCAGTACTTAGAGTTTCATCATCAGTACTAAAAGTTTTTAATTCAGTATTAAAAGTTTTTAATTCAGTATTAAAAGTTTTTAATTCAGAACTATTAGTTCTAACTTCAGGTACTTCCTCTTTAATTTCATCCATTACTTCGATCACCTCAACCACCACTTCTTCATCGGCAACATTGTCCTCAATTTCATTACTTAATTCCGCTTCATCCTCAGTTACTTCAATCATTTCGTCATCTTCGATTAAAGGTTGTTGTTTTACTTTTATAATTTTTCCAAGTGCATTTGTCCTCTTAACAGCGATACCAATTATTTCATCAATTAGAGCAGTGAATTGATCAAAGTCCACATAATTTTCACCGCTAGTTTGGATGACTTTTAGAAAATCCTGATGAAATAGATTAAATTCTTGTTCGAACTGTTCGCGGTCCATTTCTCTAAAAGAAGTCCCTTTAATACGAATAAATCCATAAATTAATTTACTCACTACCTTAGAAACGGCTTGCAATTCCTCCTCACTTAAATCAGAATCATTCGTTAGATAATAATGGACATCCCGTAGGGTTTGATAATAACTCTTAAAATTCCGGCTTACTTGTAGAAAATCAAAATTACTCATAAGAAATATCCCTCCATATATATTTAATGTATAATATTCGGAAGCAGCGCAATGGTCTTTTTTATTTAAGATATGTGGGGAATATGCATATAGAAGGGATTATTTTTATGAAAGTGATAAATTTTATTAAAGAGTGGCAGCAGGCTCTTCAAAATGAAATATTCCATTTAAAAAAATTTGGCAGTAATAAATTTCAAGTTTCAAATGGCAGGTTGCTTTCAACGGAAGGTTCCTATACATACTACTTTGATACCGCTATTTCTATCCGTATACCGATTGGGTCTCAGGTTCGACTTGAATGGGGAAGCATGAAACTGAGTGGACGAGTCCTTTCTTCAGAAGGTAAAGGAGTGATGCTCTCCTTGGAGCAATCTTTCGGAGATTTAATCCCTGAAGCGCAGCTTTTTCACGATCCTTGGGAGCTGCTAGACCAGCTCATTGAACGTCTCGATGAGATGAAAAAAAATAAGCAAAAACGAATCAGAGTGAAACGGTTGATGGACCCTTCGATGCCTGCTAAGCATCCGGTTGAAAAAAGTAAAAGCAATGTTCATGAGTTAGTTTTACGTTCCAAATACAACCCCGTTACCTTTGTTTGGGGCCCACCTGGAACAGGTAAAACCTATACCTTGGCTCGAGTAGCTGCTAATAAGTATTTTCAGGAAAAAAAAGTGTTGATTTTATCGCACAGTAACCAAGCGGTCGATGTTTTAATTAATGAGATATCGACCTTTATTAAAAAGAAAGACCGGTTCCGTGAAGGGGATGTTCTCCGCTATGGCTTCAATACTGGAGAGCAGCTCGTACATCATGAAGCGGTTACAACAAGCCAGCTCCTTCAGAAAGAAGACCCTCAGCTTGCGGAAGAGAAAGAAATGTTAATAGAGGAAAGACGGAAACTAAAACAGGATATCGCCCGTTCTTTCAGCAAAAGGGATACAAATCAATTGCTAGAGCTTGAGACCAAGATTGCCAGGGTCCTCGAAAAGATTCGCCAAAAGGAACTTGAATTTATCAAGGATGCGTTTATTGTCGGGACAACATTGGCTAAGGCAGCGGGTGATTCAGCCATCTATGAAAAAGAATTTGAGATTGTAATCCTTGATGAGGCCAGCATGGCTTATGTTCCTCAGGTGGCATTCGCTGCTTCACTCGGAAAGCGTGTCATTATTTGTGGCGATTTTAAACAATTACCACCAATTGCCTCCTCTCGAGATCCGTTAGTCACGATGTGGCTAAAAGAGGACATCTTCCACCGGGCAGGCGTTGTCGATTGGGTAAAGAATGGGATGCTTCATCCGCACTTATTTTTATTAAAAGAGCAACGGAGAATGCACCCGGATATTTCTGCGTTTACGAATCAGACTATTTATCATTCGCTTGTGGGGGATCATGAAAGTGTTCTAAAAAGTAGAAAAAGAATCGTCGACCTTGCCCCTTTTCCAGGAATGGCAGCGGTACTTCTTGATACAAGTCATCTTGGGGCACATTGCATGACAGAAAAGGGGTCAAATTCACGGTTGAATTTGTGGCAGGTATTATTGTCTTTTCAATTAATCCATGAATCCTACCAGGCTGGGTCAAAATCAATTGGATATGCCACACCATACCGCGCTCAAGCCAATTTAATGGAGCTGATTCTATCAGATTTATATGAACAAGAACTCTTAGCAGCCGATATTATTGCTGCGACCGTACACAGATTCCAGGGCAGTGAGCGTGATGTCATGGTTTTTGACACCGTTGACAGTGAGCCACAAACACGGGCTGGGATGCTTCTAACTGGCAAGGATAGTGAACGGTTGATCAATGTTGCGATCACAAGAACGAAGGGAAAGTTCATTCATGTCAGCAATCAATCCTTTATCCGGAAGCATGTATATAATCGAAAAACAATACGTCAGCTTGTAGAACATCAAGAAAGAAATCAGCAAACTATCGGGACAAAAGATATTGGAAAATGGATAAAGGATCAGCACCCAAGATTGCAATGGATCCATGCACTTAAGTTAGAGAAAGTATTCAGAGACATTGATTCTGCTAGATCATCGATCATTATTTCTTTACCAGAACAAACATTTCTTTCCGCACAATGGAAGGATAAGCTGAAAAATAGGAGCCATTCTGTAAAATTAACTGTCTTTTCAGGAGAGCCTTGGGCGGAGTTGCAACCAAATCAATTGTTGCACGAAAGCCTGTCGTTTCCATTTATCATGATTGATGAGCAGCTTTTGTGGTTAGGTTTACCGGTTGAAGCGGCAAAAGGAGTACAACCGCCTTATATTGCAGCCAGACTCAATTCAGAGAAGGTATGTGAGTATTTTATTGGACAGTTTCAGGCTCGGGAGTAGTTGTAATATAAGTTTAAGTGGAGGGGAGTCCCTCCACTTTTAAATAACCAGAATGATAATTTCACTAAATGAACTAATTTGTCTATAGTTTGACATAATAACCTAATTTAATTAAAATTAGATTATATAATCTAATTAATTTGGTTAAAGGGGATAAAAAATGAATTATCCTATATCAATTTTTATACTGGATGTAAGCAATTCCTCATCAGAAAAAATGGGGGAGGAACTCACCGTTTATTTGGATGAGTTAGTCGACAGGATTACTTGTTGGTCAAAGAATATTGGTCCTATTCAAATAAAGCATCGTGCTGGAGATGAAATTATTTTTGTTGGACCTGGTTATTCGACCGCTTATACGATTGCATTTTTTGTAAGCAGGATATGGAGATACAAGGATCATATGCCTTACTTTGGCTTGGCATTTGGTGATATTGAAAAGGAATTAAAGGAAGTAGATCTTGAAAAATGGATCCATCCATTAGTCAAACAGGCTAGATATGCAAATGATTTAATAAAACAAGAAAAGAACAGAACGCTATTTAAGTTTGAACTGGACCAGTTTTACCCAAGTGATATGAATAACTCGTTACCATATCACCAGTTCAGAAATGAATTTGAGACACTGATGAATACGTTATTAAATTTGCAGCTAAAATTTATTAGGAGTCAAACGGAAATTCAGGAGCTCGTATGTTCACTCTACCTTATTTTAAATCAGCAAAAGGCGATTGGAAAGCTTCTAGGGAGAACGGCCCCTACAATATCGAGCCATTTTAAAAAGGGAAATAGTGAAGAAATCCTAGATACTTTTTCAAAAATTATTAGTATACTGCATTCATTACAGGAAAAGACCTACCCTGAATGTACAAACAATCCACAACAGATAAATGAAAAATTAACTAAAAGCATCCGGAATGATTTGAAGGGAAGAATGAATACATTCATTGATTCTTAGATTCCAACATAGAGAGAGGAGAAACCATGTTATTTTTCTGTCTAGTTATTGCGCACTTAATTGCTGATTTTTATTTACAAACAGATGACATGGTCATTGAAAAACGAAAGAATTTACGAAAGCATATCGTTCACCATTTTTTAATGACTGCACTTGTCCTAATCAGTTTCTGGATTTTCAAGTTCAATGTTGAGAATGTCCTTAAAAACCTATTAATCCCCTTGATTGTTATCGTGCTGACGCATCTTTTGGTGGATTTTTTTAAGATTAAACTGTTTGAAAATATAAAATTGACTAACGAAGAAAACATGAAGCGGTTAGGTTTCTTCGTTCTAGATCAGTTACTGCATCTAGGAGTAATTATTTTAGCATGTCAGTTGTGTTTTGATTTTAAAATTGAGCGTTTTTTTCAGAAGCAATCGGACCTGAATTTTATTGATTCCGTCCTATTTATAGTCATCATTGTCATCTTAGCAACAAGTGTAAGCGGGCATATGATCAAAATTCTCCTAGGCTCCTTACCCAACCAGCTTTTAACCTTTGAGGGAAAATATACATTTAAAAATGAACGAAATGAAGCAGAGTTTGTACATAGGGGTAAAAACGGATTAACCGAGGTATACAATTATACTATATTTAGTAAGCATGAACTTTCGCGTGGCAAATTAATCGGCTATATTGAGAGATTACTAGTTTTATTGCTAACGTTTTATAGTGCCTATCCAGCAATAGGATTTATTGTCACTGCCAAATCGATTGCCCGGTTTAAACAAATGGATGACAGGGACTGGGCAGAATATTTTTTGCTGGGAACACTTTCCTCAATGTTTCTAGGAATCACACTTGGCATTTTGTTAAAAGTAGTAATTACGTAAGCATTGCGTGGGTGCTTTTTTATTATTTATCGGAAGGTTTCAAAAAATTTGACGGAAAAATCATTTAGCATTACTATTATCTCGTATTCGAGATAATTAAAAAAGTGATGAACATTTTAGGACGATTAGGAAATGGCCAAGTTTCTAACAATAACTGTAAGGAAACTTTTTAGATTGAGGAAGGGGACGTACCACGATGAAACATATTTTTCAAAAAGGGAAAGACGCAAGCAAACCAACATTTTTATTGCTGCATGGGACTGGCGGAACAGAATTAGATTTGATTCCTTTAGCAGGGAAAATTGATGAGGAGGCTTCTTTTCTAAGTGTGCGTGGAAATGTCCTTGAAAATGGGATGCGGCGTTTTTTCAGAAGATTAGCGGAGGGTATTTTTGATGAAGAGGATCTTATTTTTCGCACAAAAGAATTATATGAATTTCTAGAAGATGCAGCTAAAAAATATGAATTTGATCGAAACAATGTCATTGTGATTGGGTATTCAAATGGTGCAAATATTGCTGCCAGTTTGTTGTTTCATTATGAAGATGCATTAAAAGGAGCCATTCTCCATCATCCAATGGTTCCTTTAAGAGGGATTTCTTTGCCTGATTTATCAGGAACATCCGTATTTATTGGTGCTGGAACAAATGATCCTATTTGTTCACCATTGGAATCAGGTGAACTCGAAAAGATGTTGGAGCAGGCTCAGGCGAAGGTCCATCTTCATTGGGAGCATAATGGACATCAATTAACCTTTGATGAAGTTGAGGCAGCAGCGCAATGGTATAAAAAACTCATTTAAAAGAGCTAATCTATTTAGCTCTTTTTTCAATAATTTAAAATATTCTATTGACTTTTATCCGATTTCTAAGGATAATCAAAGAAATATAAATCGAAAACAGTTTGGGATTAGTAAATCTTTGGAACGTGATAGAGAGTGAAACCCGTTGGCTGAAAGGTTTCTCACGGAAAAAAGTCTGAACCTGCCCTCACACGCTGCTTATGCAAACATAAGCCGTCACCCTCGTTACGGGATTAAAGTGGGTGCATGGCATCAATAAAGGTGGTACCGCGGAAACGACTTTCCGTCCTTTTTTTAGGACAGAAGAGTCGTTTTTTTATTTTACAAAAAGAAAGGTTCGGAATGCGATGAAAAAACAGCTGGTGGTTGTAAAGATTGGGAGCAGCTCGCTCACGAATGCCTCAGGAACAATTTCTGAAGAGAAAATACGAGACCATGTAGAGGCACTTGCCTTTTTGAAAGAGCAAGGGCATGATGTTCTCCTTATTTCATCCGGAGCAGTTGCAGCAGGATTTGGCTCACTTGGATATCCATCTCGTCCAAAGACAGTTGCTGGGAAACAAGCGGCCGCAGCTGTGGGACAAGGGTTGTTGATGCAGAATTATATACAGTTATTTAAAGAGTTTGCAATAGTGCCAGCCCAAATCCTATTAACTCGTGAAGATTTTTACAGCCAGGTTCGGTTTCATAACCTCTTTAATACCATTCATGAGTTACTTCAAAAAGGTGTTTTACCAATCATTAATGAAAATGATTCGGTTGCGATTGAGGAATTGACTTTCGGTGACAATGATATGCTGTCAGCGCTCGTAAGTGGTTTTTTACATGCGAATGCATTGATTATTTTAACAGATGTAAATGGTTTATATGATGGCAATCCAAAATCATCGAAAGAGGCAAAAAAATATCATTTTATTCCTGAAATATCTGAAAAACTCCTCGGTGTTGCCGGAGAAAGTGGTTCTTCTGTTGGAACAGGTGGAATGAAATCAAAATTACTAGCATCAAAAAAAGCTCTTTCCCTTGGTGTCAGTGTCTTCGTCGGCACTGGTGCTGGAAAGGAAAAACTGGTTGATATTTTAACTGGTAAGGGTGATGGGACTTATATCGGCGGACCATTCCAGACGCAAATGCAAATGAGAAAACAATGGATTGCTTACCACTCTCAGGTCGGTGGTGTGATCGAAATTGATGATGGCGCGGAAAAGGCCGTTGTGTTCCAGGGTAAAAGTTTACTTCCAGTGGGTGTCACGAATGTCATTGGTGAGTTTAACGCCTTAGATGTGGTCGTTGTCCAGAATCAAAAAGGCAAAATTGTCGGGAAAGGCCAAATTTATTATTCTTCTAAGAATTTACTAAAAGTAAAAGGCTTGCCAAGTGAACAATCGAAGGATTATTCCATTAATAAAAAAGCAGAAGTCATTCATCGTGACAATTGGGTCACAATGCCAAAGGAGTGAAACGGAATGAGTGAGTTGTTAGAAAAAGCCAGTAAATTAAAGAAAGCTGCTAAACAATTGGGAATGCTGTCAGCGGAAGAAAAAAACAATGCGTTATTGATGATGGCTGACCATTTATTAACTGAAAAAGAATGGTTAATTTCTGAAAATGCCAAGGATATTGAAGCGGGAAAAGAAAATGGATTTTCACCGTCCCTTTTGGATCGACTTATGTTAACAGAAGAAAGAATCGAGCAGATCGTGGATGGAGTTCGCCAGTTAATTGATTTGAAGGATCCAATTGGTGAAATAATCGAAGCATGGGACCGTCCGAATGGTTTACAAATAGAGATGATCCGTGTCCCGCTCGGGGTGGTTGGAATGGTGTATGAAGCACGCCCCAATGTTACCGTTGATGCGGGAAGTCTTTGCTTAAAAGCTGGAAATGCAGTTCTTTTAAGAGGGAGCTCTTCCGCCATTCATTCAAATAAGGCACTTGTCCATGTAATGCGCAAGGCACTTTCAGAAACGGCAATACCTGTCGATGCCGTTCAACTATTGGAGGACACGAGCCGTGAAACAGCTTCAGAAATGTTTAAATTGAATCAATACCTAGATGTTCTCATACCACGCGGCGGAGCGGGGTTAATTCAATCAGTGATCCAAAACGCTACGGTTCCAGTTTTGGAGACGGGTGTAGGCAACTGTCATGTTTTCATTGATGAAACAGCAAATGAAACGATGGCAATAGATATTGCAATTAATGCAAAATTGCACCGTCCATCTGTTTGTAATGCAGCCGAAACCGTAATTATTCACAAAAAGTGGCCTTTTGCAGCTGAATTATTAAGTTCGCTTCATGACCATGGGGTGGAGTTGCGTGGAGATGAAGAATTAGCTTCCGCCTATTCATTTGTAAAACAAGCAACAGAAGAAGATTGGTGCTCAGAATTTTTAGCACCAATTTTGGCGGTAAAACTGGTAAGTGATGTGAAGGAAGCAATTGACCATATCGATCAATATGGAACAAAACATTCTGAGGCAATTATCAGTGAAAATCCAGAAAATGTTGGTTTGTTTTTTCAGGCAGTGGATGCAGCAGTGTTATACCATAATGCATCGACTCGGTTCACAGATGGTGAGCAGTTTGGATATGGGGCAGAAATTGGAATAAGCACACAAAAGCTTCATGCTCGTGGACCAATGGGGCTACGTGCACTCACAACGACAAAAGCGATTGTCCGTGGCACTGGACAAATTCGGTCATAATCATTTCAAGAAAAGAACAAGTAAGGAGGCTGGTTAGTCCTTACTTGTTTTTTATTTGACTTGTCTTTCGTTTGATGCTGTCAGATGGTTATGAAAATATGGTATAATTTAAAGTAGCAAACATATATTCTCATGATTGATTTTCTAGTAAGTTGGTGGGCCAATGTCAGAGGCTATTCATATATCGGTAAGAACGCTCGTTGAACATGTTTTCAAGAGCGGCAGTATTGATTCACGTTTCCGCTCTCAATCGACGCTTCTGGATGGGACAAGGATTCATCAAAAAATTCAAAAAACGTATCAAGAAGCTGATCAAAAAGAAGTGTATTTCCGTGCGGAAGTCCCATTTGAAGAGCTTTCCTTCATTATTGATGGCAGGTGTGATGGGTTATTGTTTCGTGGGGATGAAGTGATCATCGAGGAAATCAAATCATTTTCCCAGATGTCAGAGCATATACAAAATGGAGGGTATCCTGTGCACTGGGCGCAGGCAAAGATGTATGCCTATATGTATGCCAAGGACAAGGTGTTAGAGGAAATCTTTGTCCAACTTACCTATGTCCATGTTGAAACAGAAGTGAAAACATATTATAAAAAGAAGTGTCAGATTTCAGAACTAGAAGCATTTGTTGGAATGATAATTGAAGACTATGCCCCATACGCTAAGCTGCTGCATGAGCATCGGGAAAAACGAAATGGAAGCTGTAATGAGCTAGCCTTCCCATTTGATTCCTATCGCGAGGGACAGCGGAAATTAGCTGGGGTGGTTTATAAGACGATTTTAGATGAAAAAAATCTGTTCGCTAAAGCGCCAACCGGAATCGGCAAGACGATATCGACACTGTTTCCATCAGTAAAGGCAATCGGGGAGGGGCTTCTGAATCGAGTTTTCTACCTTACGGCTAAAACGATTACCCGTACAACTGCCGAAGAGGCGTTTAAAAAAATGCGCTCTTCAGGTCTTTGTATCAACACGCTGACCATTACGGCAAAGGACAAGGTTTGTTTTAAAGAGGAAACTGTTTGCCAAAAGGATTATTGTGAATTTGCAAATGGCTATTATGATCGGATCAATGACGCAATTCATGATATTCTAACAAATGAAACCGGCATGACCCGTGAAGTAATTGAAATATATGCAAGAAAACATACGGTCTGTCCATTTGAATTTTCGATTGACCTTGCCTATACAGTGGACTGTATCATCTGTGACTACAATTATATTTTCGACCCGCGGGTATCGCTAAAACGTCTGTTTGAAGAGCAAAAAAAACATACCGCACTCCTAGTCGATGAGGCACATAATCTAGTGGACCGGGGGCGTGAGATGTTTTCAGCAACCTTAAACAAAGAATTATTTCTCCAATTGAAAAAGGATTTTAAAGGTGTCAATAAAGTAATATATGAGGCTGCAACCAAGCTAAATGCTTGGTTTATTTCCCTCAAAAAAGAAAATCTAGATAAATATGAATTCACCATTGATCATTTGGATGAAGAATTAATTGAACAACTGATTCAATTTGTAGAAAGCGCAGAACAGTTTCTTCAAACAGAAACGTCCCAAACTCTTTTGGAAGCATACTTTGTGGTAAATAATTTTTTTAAAATTACCGAGTTGCTTGATGAACATTATGTCGTTTATGCCGAAAAAATTAAAAACGATTTACACGTGAAGCTTTTTTGCATTGATCCTTCAAAGCTTCTTAGACAAATGGGGAAGGGCTATCGATCAAAATTATTCTTTTCGGCCACATTGTCACCTTTATCCTATTATCAAGAAATCCTTGGTGGGCAGGACGATGCTTATGCAATATCCATCCCTTCACCATTTTCAAGCGACCAAGTCGACGTCTTTATCAATCCATTATCTACTCGTTACCGAGACCGGGAACAGACAAAGCGTTCAATTGTATCTTCAATCCAAGCCTTGATTAAAAACCGGCCTGGGAATTATTTCATCTTTTTCCCATCCTATCAGTATTTACTTACTGTTTATGATCAGTTCAAGCAACAAGACCAAGTAACCAATACGATCATCCAAGCATCAGGGATGACCGAAACTGAAAGGGAAGCTTTCTTGGCGGCATTTAAACCCAATCAAACAGAAACATTACTTGGCTTCGCTGTCCTCGGCGGTATTTTTTCGGAGGGTGTCGATTTAATTGGAGATCGTTTAAATGGGGTTGTCGTTGTAGGTGTAGGATTGCCGCAACTTTGTTTTGAGCGGAACCTCATTAAGGATCATTTTATTAAGAAAAACAAAAACGGTTATGACTATGCCTACGTATATCCTGGGATGAATAAAGTGCTGCAAGCAGGGGGAAGGTTGATTCGCTCGGAGGAGGACCACGGAACCATCGTATTGATTGATGACCGATTCCTGGAGCGGCAGTATCAAATGCTCATGCCGCTGGAATGGCAGGAGTATACAGTTGGTTCTCCACAAACACCTCTATTAAAAAGCAAATAAACCCTTATGGAAAATATCCATAAGGGCTTTTTTAGTTAAATTTTTGATAAAATCCTAGTTTCCAACACGCAGATAATATTTATTTTTACAAAAAAGGTGACAATTTTGGAAATTAAACATATAATTAATAAAAAGTTGCACTAGGTAAAAACTTTGAAGGAGGGGAAAGAGAGATGGATAACCCTAACATTATCAAACTGGTAAATGGTGAAAAAGGCAATTTAATTAAAATTACTTCTTTAAATCTGGACGGTGTGATGAGAAGAAGATTATTAGACTTAGGATTTGTGGCAGGTGCATTAGTTGAGGTCATGCGTAAAAGTCCGTTGGGAGACCCGATTGCCTTTCGTGTCAGTCAAACAACGATTGCTCTTCGAAGAGAGGAAAGTTCAAGAATAGAGGGGGAGCTGGTGTCTTATGAGTAAAGAATATCGAATTGCCTTAGCTGGAAATCCGAATACGGGGAAAAGTACCTTGTTCAATGCCTTAACCGGCCTCAGACAACATACAGGGAATTGGGCAGGAAAAACCGTTTCACTTGCACACGGGACTGTTCAGCATAAAGATAAAACGTTTAATCTTATTGACCTTCCTGGCACCTACTCACTTTTCTCGAATTCAACGGATGAAGAAGTAGCACGAAATTATATCGTTTTTGAAAAACCAGATGTGACGGTTGTGGTATTAGATGCGACTTCATTAGAGCGTAATTTAAATCTAGCGTTGCAGGTATTAGAGATGGCAACAAATGTTGTCATTTGTATCAATTTAATTGATGTTGCGGAAGAACAAGGAATTCAGATTAATGAGCGATTGTTGACCAATCGGTTGGGGGTTCCCGTCATCAAGATTTCTGCCAGGAACAAAAAGGGATTCCCTATGCTCTTAGATACCATTGACCGCATTGTGACAGGGGTGATTGAATGCAACCCGGTTCAAGTGTCCTATCCTGCTGAGATCGAAGCCAAGATCAAAATAATTGAACCTAAAGTACGTGAATTTGTTGGTGATCAATTATCTGCTCGTTGGGTTTCTTTGAGATTGCTAGATGGAGATGAAACATTACTGAATGAAATTAGTAACCGAGTAGTTGCAGGAGGTGGTTTAGGGAATGAATATTCAAAAGCTTTATGCTGAAGCTCAGGAGCTGTCGACACCAAAGCTGAGAGATGATATTGTCCAAAACCTTTACGATCACAGTCATAAATTATGTCATGAAGGAATTTCCTATACAAAATCGAAAAGGGACACAAGGACGGAAAAACTGGATGCGGTTTTTACTTCACCTATATTTGGCTTTCCCATCATGATTACCATGTTAGGAGTTCTATTTTATTTAACAATCGCTGGAGCAAATATCCCATCCTCAATGATAGCTGAGTTTTTTGGATTCTTAGAGGGGTATATTACATCATTTTTTACCTTCCTGCATGCACCCGATTGGTTGCACGGGATCCTTGTTCTCGGTTTATACCGGGGAACAACATGGGTGATTAGCGTTATGCTCCCGCCGATGGCGATCTTTTTTCCAACATTTGCGTTATTGGAAAATTATGGTTATCTTCCTAGGGTAGCCTTCAACATGGATCGGCTGTTTAAAAGAGTCGGTGCCCATGGGAAGCAATCATTAACAATGGCGATGGGGTTTGGATGTAATGCAGCTGCGGTGATTTCCACGAGGATTATTGAATCACCAAGAGAGCGGATGCTGGCCATCCTAACAAACAACTTTGTTCCATGTAATGGCCGATGGGGAACTTTAATTGTTTTAGCATCGTTATTCATGGCTGCCAATTTTACAGGTGGGGTAGCATCACTTATTACCACAGGGGTCGTTGTCGGTATTGTTTTATTTGGTATAGTGGTTACCTTTTTTGTTTCTTGGGTTCTGTCGAAAACGGCCCTTAAAGGAGTACCTACTCATTATACATTAGAACTACCGCCTTACCGTAAACCGAAGATATTTGATACCGTGATACGCTCATCTTTAACAAAGTCCTGGTCTGTGTTAGTGCGTGCCGTTAAAGTGGCAGCTCCAGCAGCGATTTTAACTTGGGTTTTTGCGAATATTTACATTGGTGATACCAGTATTTTGATGTATGCTGTTGAGTTTTTGGATCCATTTGGAAAAATGCTTGGCCTTGACGGTTACATCATGATGGCGTTTATTTTAGGGTTACCAGCAAACGAAATTGTCCTTCCAATCCTTTTGATGGGTTATTTATCAACAGGATCTTTAACCGAAGTTGATAGCATGGTAGATTTGAAGAAAATTTTTGTTGATCACGGTTGGACGTGGCTTACAGCATTGAACATGATGTTATTTTCGCTGCTTCATTATCCTTGCGGCACTACCTTGATTAATATTTATAAGGAAACGAAGAGTAAGAAATGGACATTTCTTGCGTTTATGATTCCGACTGTTATTGCGATTCTTGTTCCACTCATTATCACACAAACAGTTAGATATTTTGGCTTAGTGTAATTAAAAAAATAAAAAAATAAAAAAATAAAAAAGGTAAGTCAGTGTTTATACTGGCTTACCTTTTTTCATTGGATAAAAAGTAAAAGGGCTTGGTGGGATTTGAACCCACAAGAAACACTGCAGTCAACATGAAGGACTACAGGTTGCTCTACCACTTGAGCTACAAGCCCTGATTTTATTTTGACCATGTTCCTCGAAAATATCCTTTTTAAAGAATTAATCTACAGTCCCAGTTTGCTTGATATTCACCTTTACATGTACATGAACTTTTGCAGTTGGATAGAATTTCTTCCATTGTTTTTCATTAAAACCGCGATCCTGCTCTCTATATTTTGCACCTAGACCTAAAGGGTCCACGCCATGTTTTTGAAACTTTTTGATGAGTTTTAATGAGTGCTCTTCTAATTGCTCGGCAATATCTTTTTGGATATGTTTTTTATCCAATGCTACCCTTTTTTTCTTTGGAGATGTGAATTCTTGAAGCCTTGTTTTCAACTTAAGATTAATCGTAAATTCCGGTCGGCCTTTTTTTATTTTTACTTGATAGTGTGCTTTTGAATGAAGATTATCTAGAACGACCCTTTCACCAGTTTCTAAAGTGAAACGCTGTAAGCCTTGTATATATTTATCAACTAAACATTTAAATGTGAATGCATCCTCCATAAAAATAGGAAAGACATATCGATCATCTTTTAATATCGCCAGGCCAATAATTTTAATATTATCTTCTATCTGTTTGATTAATGGCAAGTAGGGATCCTGTCCATTTTGGTTAAATTGAAAGGAATATGTTTGTAAATTTGATTCAGGAAGATTATCTGATTTCATGGCTTGATCTAGCATTTCTTGTACAAACAACGAAACATTTTCTGTTTTGAATTTCTCCATTTTAAGTAGCTCACTGGCATCTCCATCGACAACAGCCATTTGAATAATACTGCCAATGGCAGGGTCACGGTTTAGGGTGTCAACCACATCAGTAATTCCTTTTTTGGCTAGTGATTTTCCAAAAAGTGCAACCCGTAATTGACCGCTGACTAATGGATACCGTGACTCATTATTTATGTTGCTCCGAATTTCTTTACTCGTTTCACCTAAGCTTATTTTGACTTCAGTGGTAGAGGGCTGATCCTTCTTATAAATTGGATAGGTAATGGTTCCTTTTATCGTATTCTTTCCGGCCCAATCATATCCTGCACCCTGGATCATGTTTATTTGATTGACGATATTGGTGGGTATCAATGAACAACCGGATAATAAGAAAATAGTAACCCCTATTCCTATTAAGGTTCGATTAGCCATTTTGTTTTCTCCTTCTTAGTATTGTGAAAATTATTAGGAGGATTGGGATGTAGCCATAAAAGATCCATAAATTCATTTGGGTTACGTATTTATCCAGTGTTTCTTTCAATTGTTCGTTTATTAATTGAGATATAACCACACTAAGTAGACTTAGAATGATTAAATAGTTCTTTTGTTTCTTTTTAAAAATTCTCTTTAGACCTCGTGTCGAACACCATAATAGAAGAGCGATCAACGATGAAACGATAATTAAATACATGGAGATATAAAGGTATTCAAAGCGCTCTAAATAAGATAGCCGGATAATTTTTATTAAAGTTAATTCTGGCCAAATGGTTTCATTTAATTGTCTTTCACTATAGTACATAAATGATACAATCGCAGAAAGCGTATATAGTAAGGTAGTAAACAATACAGCTAAATGAGTGAACTTTTTTGACGATTTAGGATTTCTAATAAATGGATAGAACATGAGTAACGTTTCTGTTCCTGCTAACGTATACATAGAACTTTTGACTGCATCCAGCATATCCAAAAAAGAGTGATTCATGATTGGCAGTAAATTGGTAATATGAGCAGCTTTCAATGGAAAAATATAAAGGACGATTAGGGTGATTTGTGGAAATAAAAATGACAAAAAAGAAACACCAACAACAACCCGAAATCCTCCGGACACACAATAATAAACTAAAACTAAGATTAATGAACAAATTATCCATGAGGGTAATGTAGGGAACATCCAAACTTGAATAATCTCAATAAATCCAAGTAAGACCGAGACACTGGCCAACCAATAATAAATCATAATGATAAGACTAAAAAGATTACCAAGAATATTCCCAAACACTTTTGAATGTACATCAAGGATATCTCCATCGGCATTTTCGAGCAGTTTAAACATCATCCATATGAATAGTTGAACTAAACACCCTGCCAAGATTACACCAATCCATGCATCATATCCTGCTTTTGCAGCAATGGTTCTTTGGAATCCTAATATGCCAACCCCAACTTGTGAATTGTAAACAATAAAGAAAACTAAATAGGGAGAAACTTGATGCCTTTTATTCACTTGCAATGGAATACCCCTTTACGATTTATTCATAAAAATCGTTCACTGGTTCTGGGTTTTCTCGATTCCCAGTTGATTTTCTTTTCTTTTGTGGTCTAAGGGTGGTCGGATTTTCTTTCTGCTTGGAAAAAGGAAGTCTAAACCAAAGATCTTGAAAGGATGTTAATCGTAATGGGTATAAGCTCATATAAGGACGCCCGAGAGAAGTTAACCGTAATAAATGGATGAATGTAAATTGGAATCCTATAAACACCCCAAACAATCCAAACCATTGGGAAAGAAAAATTATTGGAAACTTAATAAACCGAACAGTGTTGCTAAATTTATAAACCGGCGCAGTATAGGAAGCTAAGGTACCGAACCCTACTAAAATAAGCAATACATTACTAGTTAACCCCGCTTCAACCACTGCCTGTCCTATAACAATACCACCCACAACCCCAAGAGATTGTCCGATTTTAAAGGGTAATCGAATCCCTGCTTCTTTTACCATTTCAATCATGATTTCTAACATTAAAGCCTCTAAAAAAGGAGGAAAGGGAACAGTCACCCTTGAACCAACTAAAGTTTCGAGCAATGGGGCAGGAATCA
Organism: Neobacillus sp. BF23-41; assembly: GCF_041106275.1. Taxonomy (NCBI): domain Bacteria; kingdom Bacillati; phylum Bacillota; class Bacilli; order Caryophanales; family Bacillaceae; genus Neobacillus; species Neobacillus sp. BF23-41. The sequence goes on along the minus strand of NZ_JBGBPR010000005.1, from coordinate 183,982 downwards.
ATTCATAATGATAGGTCATGATCGCTACATACAATGGACTAGCTAGCCCAGAAATGAACGAAGCAAAAAAGCGTAAGAGTCGAAAGAAATTTCCAATAATCCAGGAATAACTATAATCTTCCATCGCTATAAACGATTCAACTAAGGTAACTGGAACAAGGACTAGATTTGGTGACCCATCCACAGCAATGATTATTTTCCCTTCCGTTAGCCCTGCTGCCACACGATCGACTCGTTCGGTTGATATCGATTGTGGGAACAAGGAATTCGAATTGTCTTCAATCATTGAAGAAAGATAAGCACTGTCCTGGATATGATCATATTGAACATCGTTTATTCTTTGAACAACCGTGTTCACATTTTCCGGATCCGCAATCCCATCCATATAAATAACGGCAACATTTGTTTTTGAAAGTTCGCCAACCTTCATTTCGATTACAAGCAGTTCAGGGACAGGTAATCGCTTTCGAATAAGATTAAGATTGGTGTCTAATTCTTCAATAAAACCAACTTGTGGTCCAACTGTCGACGATTCCATCATTGCTATACTAACATCACGGAATTTACTGTTAGCAATATTAATTAATAAACATTCTTCATCTTGTTCATCCTTTTGAAGAGCCAAGAATCCCCGCATTAGGTTTTCAATGATTACCTTTGGATCATTTGTACAAAGAATTTCTTGTACAGGTATAACACTTTTTAATTCCTCTAATGATAGCTGCTCATTCAAAAAGGGCAAAACATCCTGATGGAGGATGTCAGATGAAATCAGTGTGCGATAATACGAAAGCCAAAAAGGATGATCTTCTTTTATGGAAGTATGCTCATGAACAAAGTCATTTGATTTTGATAAACGTTGGAGCCAATCTTGTTCGTTAGATTTTTGCGGAGTTCCTTCCTTGCCTGGTTGTTCTGCCTTGGGTGTCATTGGTATCCCTCAAAATATTTTTTTTTATTTTGTGTAGAATAGGAATTTTTATGCAAATTTTCCAAGGATAGAAAATAGGAAAGATAATGGTAGAAAGAATAAACAAAAGTAATAAATGAGAAATTAAGATGGTAGCAACTTTTATCTTTGAGCGAATATTATTGAAAGTTGGTGAAAAGTGTGAAATTAATCAAATTAATTGTACTTTCCTTGTTATTAGGAGGTTGTTCAGCGGGAGATTTAAGTGATCAAAATCAAGTTCAACCCTCTTCACCATCAAAAATTGAAGACAGTACACATAAAGATTCAAAAGGAATCATGAATTTTCTTTTAATTGGCAGCGATTCAAGAGGCGAACCTCAATCCTTCTCAGATGCAATCATTATTGCCCAATATGTTCCTAAAGAAGGTAATATCAAGTTAATTTCCTTGATGAGAGACAGTTATGTCAAAATTCCCGGGCATCCAAAAGGGTACGACAAGCTTAACATGGCCTATTTTATCGGCGGAAATGAATTATTAAAAAAGACGATTAATGATAATTTCGGAATTAAAGTGGACCACTCCGTTTCGATCGATTTTGAAGGGTTTGCTAATTTTATTGATCTGATTTCCCCAGAAGGAATCTCAGTGAATGTAAGTCAAAAAATGATTGATGATTTCAATATGAAGGTAAAACCTGGAGAAAATGCGCTTAAAGGAAGGGAGTTACTTAAATATGTACGGTTTAGACACGATGATGAAAGTGATTTTGGTCGCGTTCGACGCCAGCAAGAAGTCCTTGTAAAGGTAAAGGAACAATTAAGGAATAAATTTAGTCATTTTGAGTCGTTAGCAGCACTTCCAGATTTTGTGGATCAAGGTTTAAATCATGTGGAGTCTGATATGGAAAAAGGAGAAATTTTATCGGTTTTATCTAAATTGGTCTTTTATCCAGTTAAGAATATCGATAGTTTACGGATTCCAGTTCAAAATAGCTATGTAAATAAAACCTATCCACATTCGGGTGCTGTTCTTGAGATTAATTTGGAAGAAAATAGAGAGGCTTTAAAAGATTTCTTGCTCAAGCCTTCCCCAGTTAACAGGGAATATAATTATTAAATAGACCATTAAGCAGACATAGCTGTTAAGTATGTCTGCTTTTTAGCAATGTCTAAACGTAAAAACCACTCTGGAATTGCACAAAACTTATTTTTTCAATTTGCTTATTTCTTCTGTAACAACAAAAGCCAGATCATCATTGCCAAACAACGCTAATACACCGAGCAACGTCTGGTCACCTACTTCTCCCGCTTCTTCTTTCGAAACGGTTAGCTCAATGGCTTCTTTTAAGGTAGGATTGGTAGACTGATTCGGATAGGCTCGCAAATATAACTCTTCCGGATCAAGATCATGATTCACGCACCATTGAGCAAATACAAGAATCATCATTTTCTCTTCACCGCGATAGTTTTCGATAATCTTTTCTTCTAGCTGTTTTTGATTCATTGAGATTCTCCTTAGAAAGCTTTATAAACTTATTATATTAGATTTTTGTCGAATATGTAGTGGTAAACCATGTTTTCGAATGAAAACTAATCTTTTTAGGGATACTGTGTTAAGTATATACTTTTTATATGAAAGGGGAACGTATAGATGAGTAAAATTGAAGTAGGCGAAATTTTTACCATTAGCGATGAAACCGGCGAAGAACAAGAAGTGGAAGTGCTAGGGGTAATGACTATAGAAGGAAATGAATATGTGGCTGTCGGATTTGCTGAAGATGTCGCACAAGAATCCGATGAAGATATTGATATCTTCTTTCTGAAGGTAGATGAAGATGGTGATTTTTCCGCGATTGAAAGTGATGAAGAGTTCGAAAAGGTGTCTGCAGCATTTGATGAAATAATGGACGAAGAAGAGGAAAAGGGAGAGTAATATGCCTTGGTCTGAGAGGGATTAATTAATCTCTCTTTTATTTTTTCCTGATTCAATTGGGAAAATTATGTATGTATAAAATCTTTCTTGGCATACTACCTATGAAAAACATATAAAAAGGAGTAATCTAATGTTAATTGAAGAAGGTATGAAATATCAAATTTCACAAGGTATTAAAGGTTTTTTTAATTCAGCTGAGACAATGACTGTCAAAAGTTATAATGGTGTTACTGTCCAATTCATACTTGCAGATAGCAAAGGTCACGGTTCCATGCCGATTGAACATTTAACGTATTTATTGAAAAAATCAAATTTAACGCAAGTTCCAAGTAAAAGAACCTTACTGAGTATTGATAATAGTGAAGAGCAAATTAGTTGAAAAGTTAAATATAGAAAAGTTAAAGAGAGGGCAATTATGCTCTCTCTTTTTGAAAGTGAAGATTTTTAAAGGAAATACCAAGGAAGACTCGAATATTTAGTAATGAAAACTAGTAAGCAGCAATTTTGAATAAAATAAAAATGAAAAGGAGCTGGTACCAATATGGAATCTAAGAAAGTTACGCTTCAAGATTCAACGATAGCCTACATAGATGAGGGTGAAGGGAAACCAATCGTTCTTTTGCACGGTTTTTGTGGAAGCTCCCGTTACTGGGAACATGTTATTCCTGTGTTGTCAGACAGCTGCCGGGTGATTGCTCTTGATCTTCCGGGACATGGACAGTCAGGACCTCTAAAAGGAAGCAGTACGATTGAGAATCTTGCGGATCAAGTAAAAAACCTTTTGGCTGAATTAAATTTACAGGAAGTAACGATGTTTGGTCACTCTTTAGGCGGCTATATCACCCTGGCCTTTGCAGAAAAGTACAGCAATCAATTAAACGGCTTTTCGCTCATTCATTCCACGGCCTTTCCAGATTCGGAGGAAGCGAAAAAAGGCAGGCTGTCAAATATTGAGAAAGTAAACCAGTCAGGCATTTATTCGCTTATCGACGGCTTGGTACCGAAACTATTCTCGCCTGTTAACCAGGATGAGAATTATGTTGGAGCAGCAATGGAAATTGGCTATACTACTTCCGCAGAGGGCGCGATCGATGCATTAAATGCAATGAAAGACCGTCCTGACCGTAATCAAGTATTAGAAGCTTCTACCATGCCCGTTCTATTAATCGCAGGTGAACAAGATCAAATCATTCCGGCAGAAAAGACATTTTCGGTCAGCAGAGCGAATATTAAACAATCAATCATAAAAGATTCCGGTCATATGAGTATGTATGAGAATCCACATGATCTGATTAAAGAGATAAAGGATTTTGTGTCTACTATATAAGTATCTTGAAAGATTATCGATACCATTTAGAGAAACCAATTCGGTTTCTCTTTTTATGTGTTTTCTAATGTGAAACAAATTTTTATATTAGAAAATATTTATTGACAATCTGACTAGTTCTTTGTTATCCTATAAACAATAAATATTCATATATAAAAACAAATGAGCCATCTTCTTTTTTTGCCTATTTGTTTCTTAATATGAATCATTTTTATTTATTTGTATTTAAGGGTTGATACCGTTAGAAGATATTTACCTTTTATAGAGGTTAAGTATTCAAATAAACAGCCACCCTAATGGTATTAGGAGTGAATTTTTTAAGAAAGGATGATGGAATTGAATTCACCGATGATTTATGAACTTCGTCGACCAGCACAAATTGAACCTGGTAAAAAATATCCTGCACTGTTTCTAATGCATGGAATTGGAAGTAATGAACAAAATATGCTGTCTTTGGTTAACGGGTTAGAAGACCACTTCTTTATTTTTAGTGTCCGCGGGCATCTTTCGCAGCCGCCAGGCTATGCATATTTTACTATTCAGGGATATGGAAAACCTCATCGGGAAGTGTTCGATGAAGGAATTAGTAAACTGACTAGTTTTATTGATTACGCCTGCAGCGAATACTCGATTGATGAGAGTCAGATATTTTTACTCGGCTTTAGCCAAGGAGCAATCCTTTCTATGACGCTTGGCCTATCACTGGGAAATCGGATCAAGGGTATAATTGCCCTCAGCGGTTACGTACCTGCTTTTGTCAAAGAAGAGTACAACATTCTGCCCGTCGAACAATTATCCTTGTTTATTTCACATGGTGAGATGGATCAGGTGCTTCCATTTGAATGGGGTCTAGCTAATAACGAATATTTTCGAAAGCTCGGGGCGATGGTAACTTTTAAAACGTATCAAGAAGGACATTCAGTATCAGTAGAAAACCATAAAGATTTCACGCAATGGTTATTAGAAAAAGTGGAGAAATAAAAACAAATTTACTAAAAAGGGGAAATAATAATGTTAAAAAAATATGAGGCAAGTACATTAATTTTAAGAGTAATATTAGGTGTGACGTTTTTTGTTCATGGGTTAGTTAAATTCCAAGGCGGAATCGAAAATATCGTAGGATGGTTTGAAAGCATTGGTTTACCTGGATTCTTAGCATATGGTGTTGCTTTAGTAGAAATGATCGGTGGAGCTGCATTAGTTTTAGGTTTAGGCAGTAGAATCGTTTCAGCTTTATTGGCTTTGTTAATGATTGGTGCAACAATCAAAGTGAAACTAGCTATAGGCTTTTTAGGGAATGGACAAATGGCTGGTTATGAATTAGATTTAGCTTTAATGGCGATGGCTGTGTTTATTGCCATCAATGGCAGCAAAATGTTTGCATTAGATCAGATTATTTTTAAAGGTCAACGAACAGATTCAACTTCATTAACAAGAAATTAATCATAAAGAGGGGGAAGTAGTATGATGCCATCATTTTTTATTGCTCATGGTGCACCTTTACTTGCGGTTGAGAACAATGAATATACTCAGTTTCTAAATCAACTCGGGCAAAATCTGCCTCGCCCAAAGGCAATTATCTTGTTTTCGGCCCATTGGGAATCATCAATGCAAAAAGTAAGCGAAGTTGATACGTATGATACTATTTATGATTTCGGTGGATTTGATCCAACTTTATACCAGATTAAGTATCCAGCTCAAGGTAATCCGCAGCTTTCACAAGAAATTAAGGATCTGTTTGCAAAAAACGGTGTTCCATTTGATGTCGAATCAAAACGCGGCTTGGATCATGGGGCATGGGTGGTTCTTCGTCTACTTTATCCAGATGCTGATATACCGGTCATTGCGATGTCAGTCAACCCGAAACTTAAACCAGAGGAACAATATAAAATCGGCAAAAGCTTATCGGCATTACGAGCTAATGATGTTTTAATTATTGCAAGCGGGGGAACAGTGCACAATCTCCGCGCGGTGAAATGGGCAGATAACGAGATTGATCAATGGGCCCTTGAGTTTGATGATTGGTTGGCAACCCATCTGAATAATTGGGATTTGGATTCCTTATTTAAGTATGATTCACTTGCTCCAAATGCTGAATATGCCGTACCTCGCTATGGCAATGAACACTTCATCCCGATTTTCTATGCGATGGGAGCAGCCGATGATAGTCAAAAAGCTACTTTGCTGCATCGCAGTTTTCGATATGGAAACCTCAGTCATAGTGTTTGGCAGTTTGGGTGATCTGTACCAATGAAAGCAACATAAAAATCCTTCCTTGGGAAGGATTTTTTTATTAATAAAATATTAATTTCCAAGAAGGTTTGGATCCATATAAATTCCATTAAAAAAAACAGCCATCTCTATAGTTCCATCCTCCTTATTAAAAGGTACTCCGACCATTATCATTTCTCCCATCGTATGATTGATGAATACCTCGATATTTTTTATTCCTCTCCATCTATATCCGTCGCTTTTAAACGAGTGTTTTACATTCTTAAACTCTTGACTACTTATTAAATCAGCAACAATTTTATTTTTTTCAGCTCCAAAAACTTGTGAAACAACGCAACCACATTCATGGGATTCTTCTGGTGCTTGCACTAACTCTTCTGCTTTTGCCGTATTCCCAGTAGTCACAAACAACGATAATGCAATAATGATTCCACATAAAACTGTTAGCAATTTCTTCATATCTATTTCCTCCTTTATTTAACCTCCTTAACTTGATTCTCTCTTTTTCGACAATCTCCTTCAAAAAGTTTGGAAAAATATACGACAAATACCAATATTTATTACAATTTCGTGTCAAAATGGGTGTTAGGCACCTAGTTGTTTGAAAAAGGGGAAAGAGGCTTCAGTCGAAGGTATGGAGGCTATTGACGTCCGAAAAAAGGCCGTTCCTGTGGGAACAGCCTTTTTTTGTTAATATCCTTTTGCAGTATAATATTTAACTGGTTCTTTACCCGATGCTTTAAGTTCTGTAAAAATTGTCCCTGTCAGACTATGTGACCCTTGTGCATCAAGACCAACTTCCCACATCATCATGCCGCCAAAGCCGTGATCGAGGGCCAGACGTGTTTTTTTTATCATCGTAACACCGCCATTATAATGGTAGGTCGTACCATTCATCTGAACAGTGTCCTTTCCAGCATTGGCAGGATTATTGTTAATTATTGCAGCAAAGGATACCTGTTTGATTTTAGGATCTTCCGGTGTGGCGTAAGACGGGACGCCCAATACTAATTTTTCCTTTGAAAGTTTCTGAGTTTCAAATAGGTTCGTCCAATAGTTTACGATTTTCTCTGTATATGGATAGGGCGATAAATTTGCGGCATTGTAACTGCCGTCATACTGACCATCATATGCCATAATATTAACATGGTCTACCGTTTTGAACATAGATGGATCATACTGAATAAAGGCTACTTCCGTTAACGTCACCGCATGAATCTTTGAATAAACAGCAATAGATAGCTCTTTCTTTTTTGGATGAAGCTGGGCACTTAACTCTTTCGCAAAAGCAGAGAGATTTTGTGCATCCTCTGTTGAACGAGGGTGTTCAAAATCGATATCAATCCCATCCAGATTTTCACGGACTGCGATATTAGTAAGCTCTTTAACTAGCTTTGCCCTAGATTTAGGATCAGATATCGCCGGTTTAAAATAATTATAGGATTCTCCACCCTTGATGTGGTACCATCCACCAATCGCCAGCATCACCTTCGTGTCATGCTTTTTTGCATTTTTAACAACAGCTCTAAGGTTTTTTAAAGCTGGATCACCATTAAATAAAATTCCTCCATCCTTAGTAGGATGAACAAAGGAGAAAATGACATGTGTTAATTTGGAATAATCAACCATGTTTGGATCACGAAAATCCTGAACATAGCCGATCAGCACCTTTGATGATGCCTTCTTCAATTTAGGGAGTTCTTTTGAATTTGGCTTTATGGCCGATTTAGGTGCATCTTCTAATATTTGCGTATTGGGACGATCTTGCTTTTCATTATTATTAGTGAAAATGACTCCAGTTAGTATTCCTCCAATGAAGGTCACTCCAATGACCAGACCAAGGAGGAGATGACGTTTATTCATAGATTGTGTTCCTCCTTATTATTTCTCATATATAAAATTGTAACAGAAAAAACGAAGAAGAACGGTTGGTAATATCAACCTATGTAGGTAAAACAGCCTACGGAGAGTAAAATAATTTGAATTTATTTGTTGGTTATTGCTATAATCATAAGGTTAATGTTAAAAACTAAGTATTTAATATATATAAAATTGTAAGGTGGTAAACATGAATCAAGACTATAGAGTGTTATTGTATTATAAATATGTCTCAATAGAGAATCCTGAAGAAGTGACCCAGGAACATCTTAACTACTGTAATGAACTAGGTCTAAAAGGTCGAATTATCATTGCGGCGGAAGGAATTAATGGAACGGTGTCAGGCACCATTGAACAAACTGACGCTTACATGAAATATATGAATGAGCATCCACTTTTTGCAGGGACTATTTTTAAAATTGATGAAGTGTCCGAGCATGCTTTCAAAAAAATGAAGGTACGGTTTAGACCAGAGCTTGTTACTTTGCGTTTGGAAGATGATGTGAACCCCAATTTGCAAACCGGTAAGCATTTGAAACCAAAAGAATTCTTTGCGGAAATGCAAAAGGAAGATACGGTTGTCATCGATGCCCGAAATGATTATGAATATGATTTAGGTCATTTTAGAGGGGCTGTAAGACCGGATATTCTTAACTTCCGTGACCTCCCACAATGGATAAGAGAAAATAAGCAGGAGTTTGAAGGCAAAAAGATACTTACCTATTGCACGGGTGGCATTCGTTGTGAAAAATTCTCAGGCTGGTTATTGAAAGAAGGCTTTGAGGATGTATCGCAACTAGAGGGCGGAATTGTTACCTACGGAAAAGACCCAGAAGTTAAAGGGGATTTATGGGATGGTCAGCTCTATGTTTTCGATGAGCGAATAAGTGTTCCTGTTAACCAAAAAGAGCAAGTAATTGTCGGAAAGGATTATTACACTGGTGAGCCTTGCGAGCGCTATGTAAATTGTGCTAACCCTGCATGTAATCGAAAAATCCTTTGCTCTGAGGAAAACGAACATAAACACTTACGGAGTTGTTCCCATGAGTGCCGCGTTCATCCTCGCAACCGTTATGTTGCACAGCACGGTTTAAGCGAAGATGAGGTAAAGGAAAGATTAGCGGTGATTGAGAAAGAATTAATCCAATAAGTAATATTTAAGAAGTAGGTCAAAATTAATGGCCTGCTTTTTTTGTTCTTCTTTTTTAAGGTTTGCGAATAGGAATTTAAGAATAGATTTATTATGATAGAAAGTATAAGTTGATTGTAATTTTTTACATTGAGAGGAGCGGATTGGACAAATGGTAACCTATACAAATCGAAAAGAAGTCCCAGCGCATGAAAAGTGGAACTTAACTGATATTTATTCGGATATCAAGAAATGGGAAGAAGATTATCTGCTAATTGAAAAGATGGCAGCTAACCTAAAACAATATGATGGAACCATTCAAGACGGACACTCACTATATCAATATCTTAAGCAAAGAGAAGAGTTATCTTTTCTATTCAACAAAGTTTATGCCTATGCTATGTTGAGTGTAGATGAAAATACAAGGGATACCCAGGCACAGTCCCACTTAGACAGAGCAAAACAACTGAGTGTTAAGGTTAGTGCTGCCACCTCTTTCTTTATGCCTTATTTATTAAGCCTGGATGAAAAGACTTTATCAGGGTACATATCATCTGAAAAGAGGCTGGATTACTTTGAAGAGGATTTATGGGAGTCGTTTCGATACAAGCAGCATGTATTAACAAAGGAACAGGAAGGAGTTCTTTCCCAATTAGGTGAAGCACTCTCGGCCCCAGGTAATATCTTTGGAATGATGAATAACGCTGATATTAAGTTTGGGGAAGTAACCAGTGATAACGGGGAACGGGTGGAATTAACAAGGGGCATGTATTCAAAGTTAATCGAAGAAAAAGATCGTGAAAAGCGAAGAGAGGCCTATAAAGCTTATTATCAACCATACCTGCAATTGAAAAATTCGATTGCCGCCACCCTATCCGCCGCCATCAAAAATAATGTGACAACTGCTAAAATCCGTCAATATCCTTCTGCATTAGAAAAGGCATTATTTGGGGATAAGGTGCCAAAAGAGGTCTATGAGAATCTAATCAAAACAACCAAACAAAATATCGGTCCACTCCATCAATATTCACGAATCCGCAAGGAAAAGTTGGAGCTAGTTGAACTACGTCAATATGATATGAGTGTCCCGCTTGTCAGTGGAGTCAAACAAGTGATTTCATATGATGAAGCCTATGACACGATGTGTAAAGCTTTAGCACCGCTCGGGGAAGATTATATCCAGATTCTTAAGGAGTTTAAAGATGCTCGTTATCTTGATGTTAGGGAAACACCAGGAAAGCGTTCAGGTGCCTACAATCTTGGTGTCTATGGGGTCCATCCATATATCCTCTTAAATCATCAGGATGATTTGGACAGTTTATTCACATTGGTACATGAATGCGGGCATGGTGTCCACAGCCGGCTGAGTTCGCAGTACCAGCCACAGATTACGGCACGTTACAGCATCTTTGTGGCCGAAGTGGCGTCAACCGTCAATGAAGTTCTGTTAATTAACTATTTACTAAACAACGAGAAAGATCCTGATGTTCGAAAACATTTAGTTAATCATTTTATCGATCAATTTAAGGGGACATTTTTCACACAAGTCATGTTTGCCGAGTTTGAGATGAAGACACATGAAATGGCTGAAAAGGGGCTGCCTTTAAATGTGGAAGTATTTAATCAAACCTATGAGACACTATTCCGGGAATACAACGGGGATGAGGTTGTCTTTGATGAGGAAGTAAAATTTGGATGGTCCAGAATCCCTCATTTCTACCGCCCATTCTATGTTTACAAGTATGCCACAGGATTTGCATCTGCGATTCATTTGGCGACTAAGATTCTTGAAGGCGACCAAGAAACGCTAACTTCCTATTTGGAATTCTTAAAGAGCGGTAGTTCGGATTATCCGCTTGAACTGTTAAAAAAGACCGGCGTCGACCTAACCACTCCATTTCCAATTGAGAATTCAATGAAACGGTTTGGTGAATTGGTAGAAGAATTCTCACGATTGTAAAAATAACCTACTCAAAAAAAACCCATGTTGTCTTCCTAATGGAGACAATCGTGGGTTATTTTTTTATAGAGTTATGGGTGAAATTATTGTAGAATTAGGAAAGTTCAGTAAATAAAAGGGGTAATTGGTACTATGATGAGTAGAAAAGACAAAAAACGAGGAAAAATGAAATCATTGGTACCGTTCATTATCATTGCGGTTATATTACTTATTACTGGTGGTTTTTACTTAAATAGTAGTATGAAGGAAAAGAATGCTGTTTCAAAAACAACCAAGATTAAGGAAAAACCTGCTAAGAAGATAAAAGAGGAACCAAAGCAAGGAACTAAACCGGAAGTAAAACCTGAACCAGTTAAAGAAACAACGATAAAAATAAGTGCTGCTGGGGATTTTACACTTGGGTCGGATGAATCATTTAATTATAGTTCTTCCTTCATCAAAGCAGCTTCTGACAAAGGACTAGCGTATTTTGTCAAAGGCATGGATAATATTTTTTTAAATGATGATTTCACAACTGTCAATTTGGAAACGACACTAACAAATGCAACCCAAAAAGCGGTGAAGACATTTCGTTTTAAAGGTGATCCATCCTATGCGAAAATTTTAGAATTTGGCGGAATTGAAGCGGTAAATCTAGCAAACAATCATATCCATGATTACCTAGATAAAGGCTATCAGGATACGATAACTTCATTGCAAAATGAGAAAATTGGTTACTTTGGTTATGATCATAAATATATTACGACTGTCAAAGATACGAAAATTGGCGCTTTAGGTTATGAGGGGTGGGCGGACACACCAGAAATACGCAGTCAGGTGGAGCAGGATATTAAGGATTTACGGACACAAGGTGCGCGAATCGTTCTAGTTCATTATCATTGGGGTAGTGAACGGCATTATGTTCCTGATAGCTCCCAAAAGTCACTAGCACGGTTTACCATCGATAGCGGTGCAGACCTTATTCTTGGACATCATCCTCATGTAGTTCAAGGGATTGAAGAATACAAAGGGAAATTTATTGTCTATAGTCTAGGCAACTTTATGTTTGGCGGAAATAGAAATCCAAGTGACAAGGATACGTTTGTTTTTCAACAGACCTTTCATTTGAAAAATGGAGTACTTTCAGATGCAAAAGAAATTAATGTGGTTCCTTTTTCAATTTCTTCGGTTTCCTCGAGAAATGATTATCAACCTACGTTATTAACTGGCTCAGAACGGGAAAGGGTCAAGCAGAAGATCATTGATGGTTCTAACAAAATCAATGGCTCTGCTTGGCTTGTATATGAAAATAAAGATCAAGTAGTGAACAAAGAGAATTAGTCTTTTTCTAGTGGCTTAATAATAAAGTTTAATGGGTCAGTAACCACTGACCCTTTATTTTATGGAAGATATTTTTAATCCAACGTTCGAGTAGGTGGTATTGTAAAAAGTAAAATCACGATTCTTATATTGATATTGGTTCTTACTTTGGATCTGTTTTCTGATATTAATTTTTAAATAATCATTGAAACGTAGAAAGATAGCATAATTTGATGACGGATAATGGTTTAGTAGCTCTAAATCCAACTCTAATATCCCATTCCCACTCTTATCAACGTTCACAGGCAGGGAAGATTCAAGCAGGCCATTGTTTGTATCACGAATCAGTCCATGTGTGAGTGAATCCAGATGATCACCAAATACCTTAAATTTAAGATAATATTTATTCTTATCAACATATTCTTCTTCAAATGTCGAATGCATTGGAATTCTTATATATTTGAATGGGTCTTCTAGAAAGGGGACAACAACATAGGGAAGATTATCTTTAATGATAACATCCTTTATTTTTTCATTCTTATCCCACGCAAAAAGGTTCTCAAGTTGCTTATATTTTCGATCAGTGTACAAGTTATATACGACTTTGTTCATTGGTTGAAAGAATTCCCCTGAAAACTCATAATTTAACTTTTTCGTTGTTTTTAACACTTGATTAAACTTATAGTAATAGACGCGCTTAAGTCTTGTTTTTTGAAAATGAGGTGTAGTGAAAAATCTCGTAATTGAATCAAATTCATATAATCGATTTAAAACCATCTTCTTTTTTTCTATTTCTAAATTCTTGTTTATAATATGGTTAATCACTTTAAGATTACAATTTGTCTTTTGGATAATGTTGGTCTGATTTGACAAACGAGTGTTTTGATTATCGATTCGATTCAAATAATAAATTGGATGTTGCGTCGTGGAAATTGACTGACAATGCGTTAAAACGTCAATGAAAAATTGTTTGTCTTCAGCAAATTTCATTTCAGGAAAAAAATCTGATTGTCCTTAATTACACTCGTTTTTATCATTCGTGCCCTGGGTCCTAAATGATGAAAGATATGTGGGATCGTAAATGGTGATTCACTTCTTCTTTCTTTACATGATTCATGCTCTCCGATAATAATTGTCTTACCTTTTGCTTGAATCTGAATGGTTTTCCCAACTGCATAATCATCACTTGTTTCTTCCAAAATGGTCGATAATACTTCGAGTCCATTGGGTTCAAGCCAATCATCCGCATCCAAAAAAGTAATATATTTGGAGCTAGCCAATTGAATACCGATATTACGCGGATGTCCAGGTGTACCAGTATTTTTTTTAAGAAAAACGACAATGATGTTATCAAATTTTGAAGAGTATTCTAATAAAATATCTCTTGAGGAATCGGTAGAACCATCATCGATTAATATATATTCGAAATTTTCCATGCCAAGGGATTGATTTAGGACAGAGTTAATCGTTTTTCTCAGATATTTTTCAGCATTATAAACGGGGGTAATGACAGAAACTAATGTGGGATTCCGCTGGGTGTTTAATTTTTGATCAACGATATAATATCCTTCAGCGTTATAATTCATTATTTGCTGCTTTTGTTTCCATTTCCATAGCATGTTTTATACCTCAACTTTCTGTCCCTCTTTTTATTACTTTTACTAATATGTAAAAAGCAAAACCATTATTTATTCTTTGACAAAAATTACAATATTATTCGAAAAACAGATCTCCTACGTATAATTACTTTGGAAGCAGTCCATAATTTACGTTCTTTGACAACTTTTTACACTAAATATATCTGAATAATGTTAAAATAATTCTTATTGATAATGATTCTAGGAGGATATTACCAGTGGATAAAAAGTTTTCTAGCCCAAAAGGTTTTGGAGAAATACTCGATCATACTTTTCATTTAACTAAAAATCGCTTTAAGGACTTTTTTATGATTTTACTGATTTTCATGGGACCGGTTTACTTGCTTCAAGCGATACTCCAGCTCATGGCTGGAACCAGCTTTTTTCGAGAGGTTGGCAGCGATGGTGCTTGGTTTGAGCAAATACTTACGAGCTTTGAAGAATCAGGGACCTTCGATTCCAGCAGTTTGAGCGCAGATATCGGATTAATCGTAGTTGGCTTGATTAGTGCCATTTTGGCACCTGTTGCGGAGGCAGCGATCCTATTTACTATCAATCATGTTCGAAAAAATGAAGAATATACCGTCGGTTCCGTAATTAAACAAGCCTTTTCACGATTTTGGCCGATGATTGGCAGCAGTATCTTATTCTTTCTGATTACCATGGGGATTATCATTATTCCACTCGCGATCGTCGGAGTCACCGGTGGTGTGGTTGCGACGACAGTAAATCCGGTTTTAGGGATCCTTCTAGGAGTTGTTCTATTTCTGGGGTTTGCCCTTGGAATTGGACTATTATTAACCCGCTGGAGCTTTTATTTTGGCTCTGTCGTACTGGATAAGGATTCACCTGGTTTAGGAAGAAGCTGGAGATTGTCAAGGAAGCGTACATGGGTGTTGATGGGTCTCTATATTGTGTTTTATTTTATTATTTCAAGTATCAGCTTTGGTGTCCAAGTAACGTTTGGAATGGTTTTAGGTAATAGTGTGTTGTTAACCTTGATTTCAAACCTCGTCACTCTAGTTACGACAATGATTTTCTCCGTGGGCTATGGGGTTATGTATCTTGATTTAAAAACAAGACACGATGCGGATGATATCAAAGAGATGCTAGAAGACTATAAGACTGTTTAATAAAAAACCTATTATGTTAGGTGATGATTATGTTAGATGCAAACAAGGCACGCGATGACCTTGAAGAAATATTAAAAACAAAAGAATATACAGTTTATTACGAATCAA
This sequence comes from Neobacillus sp. BF23-41, assembly GCF_041106275.1. Lineage (NCBI taxonomy): Bacteria > Bacillati > Bacillota > Bacilli > Caryophanales > Bacillaceae > Neobacillus > Neobacillus sp. BF23-41. Next base: position 168,431 of record NZ_JBGBPR010000005.1, on the reverse strand, counting down.
AGGGTTTCATTGCAACATGGTGGGATCATGCCAAAGACTGGATCGCAGCACAGCTCGAAAAATTGTTTCCTGCCATCGATTCAGCAAGCGGAGCTTCCGGTCCGATTCTTATTTCAATCATAGTGGTTATCATCTTCCTGTTAGCTTTATCAACTTTTTTTCTCATCCGTCATACTCGCCGAACTCGGCTCCTTCGCAAACAAAAGCCGCTTCAATCGATGAAGGAAATGAATTGGACGTATCAAAAACATCTGGAAGAGGCAGAAAAACAAGAGGCGTTAGGAGCATATACACTTTCCACCCGCCATTTGTTTTTAGCACTGCTTCTTTACTTTCATGAAAAGGGATTGCTGGAGGCTAGAATTTGGAAAACGAATTGGGAATATTATGATGAACTAAGTAAAGTAGATTCACAAAAGGCAGAACTCTTTTTTAAGCTTGCACACTTCTTTGAGGAAGTGACCTATGGGGAACGCAACGTACAGAAAGAAGAATACTCCCAGTTTTATTATGAAGCAAGAAAAGTACTTGGCGATACAGGGGAGAAGAATATTTTATGAAATCTCTTTCCAAAATACGCACTTGGATCGGGCTTTTGATCCTGCTCAGTTTATTTCTAGTCTTCAGCTATTTTAGCTATTCACCTAAACCGCAAGTTTTCCCAGCATATCTTACTGATTCACCTTCGCCGACTGGTGTGAAGGCATTTTATACATATGTAAAAAAAGATAAAGCAGGGGAAATCTGGAGTCAATCACCAGATTTACTAAAAGCAACAGCTGACCACCAATTACTAGTTATGGCTGAACCTGCTTTTATTCCTAAAAAGGAAGAAATGAACGCTTATATCAATTTTATGAAGGCCGGAAACACCATCTTGTTATTACAAAACAATCCACAAGGGATGTTTGACGTAAAAACAGTATCAGTTGACACACAAGAAACAATGAAGGTTTACACTCAAGGTCATACTTCTTACCTTGCTCAAATCGATTCAGGCATCCGTTTGCAGACCAAGAAGGAAGAGGAAGTATTAATATATGATGAGGCTGGTCCCATTGCGGTTAAACAATCATATGGAAATGGTCATTTAATTGTGGCGATAACCCCTGGGTGGATGACAAATGAGGATCTATTAAAAAAAGACCATTTACGACTTCTTCTCTATCTGATCAATGAAGGGTTCACGGCTAAGATTCTGTTTGATGAATACATTCATGGTGGAGAAAATGCGTCTACTTTTTTGAATGTGTACCCGATGTGGTTTTTACTCCTTGTTTTGCAAGGGGGACTATTGATGATTCTCTGGTTATGGTCGAAGGGAAAGCGTTTCGGACCTATTTTTGTCCCAAGGGAAGAGGCGGTTCGTTTTAGTGATGAGGGAATTCAAGCAGTTGCTGCCTGGTTTCTACGCGGCAAACGCTATTGTGATTCAATCATCATCCAAGCAGACTATGTCAAACTGCTTCTCCAGGAACGATGGCAAATCCCATATAATCGGGAATGGAAGGATTTATCGAGTTATTTTGAAAGAAAATGGACTAAAGTGTCCGCAAATGAGATTAGACCTTTTCTTATAGGGTTAGTAAACATCCTCGAAAAAGAAAAGATCACAAAACAGGAATACTTATTATGGTCGAAAAAGCTTGAGCAATTAAGGAGAGAGGTTGAAGAATGAAAACAGAATTAACATCCTTTTTGGAAAAATATGAAGAGAGGATTTTAGGTCAGAGTCTAAATTTAAGACTCCTTTTATCCGCTATTTTAGCAGGAGGGCATGTCCTGCTAGAAGGAGTGCCTGGCACCGGAAAAACTCAAATGGTGCGTACTCTAGCGAATCTGTTAGGAGGTACCTTTAACCGGATCCAGTTTACACCTGACTTATTGCCAAGTGATATTACAGGAAGCACAATTTACAATATGAAGGAAAACACTTTTCAAACGTTAAAGGGACCAATTTTTACAAATATCCTTTTAGCTGATGAAATAAATCGGACACCTGCAAAGACCCAGGCTGCCCTTTTAGAAGCAATGGAAGAAAAACAGGTGACGATCCAAGGTGAAACCTATCCGTTACCCAAGGTGTTTTTTGTTGTGGCCACTCAAAATCCGATTGAATTTGAAGGTACCTACCCGCTCCCAGAAGCACAGCAGGATCGATTCCTTTTTAAACTGAGAATTGAATTTCCAAGCTATGAGGAAGAGAAAAATGTCTTAAAACAAGTAATTGAAAACAGCTTTGACGAAAAGGTTGTTTCACCCATCTTAGATATGGAAGATTTTTTAAGGATTAGAAAAGAAATCGAAAAAGTTACTGTTAGTGAGAATGTATTAGATTACATGATGAAAATTGTCAGAAAAACGCGGGATGCAGATGCCATCCGATTTGGTGCCAGTACCCGAGCAGGAATATCGATAGGAAAGGCAGCACAAGCATGGGCCTACCTTTCAGGAAGGGATTATGTGACGCCAGACGATATCAAAATAGTCGCCAAACCGGCCCTGCGCCATCGCATTCAGTTATCCCCGCATGTAGAATTGGAGGGAGCAACCGTTGACCAAATCATTGAAGAGCTGGTGGGCTCGGTTCCTGTTCCAAGATAGAGGGATTTTACCAACTAAACGATTACTACTTGTTTTCCTAATCCTATCTTTAGGTTTAGGTCTCGGTACGATTTGGGAAATTTCTTGGGGTTTTGTTATTACTACTAATATCATTGTGCTTTTCATAAGTCTGACAGACTTGTTTTTTTCACCCAAAAAGAAGCAACTATTCTTTCAACGATTGATGGCGGAAGAGTTTGAAAGAGGAATTTCATATACAGTAAAGATTGAGGTTCAGAATGACTCTCCTTATCCTTTTTCATACCGATTGGTCGATGGTTTGCCGCAGTCCTTCGAAAGGCCGTTTCCTATCATCGGATCAATATCTAAGGAATCAACGGTCGAGATTTCGTATTGTACGAGTGCGTTGATGCGGGGAAAATACGAGATCAAGAAGCTATATTTTCGTTATGCGAGTTTAATGGGGTTGTGGGAAAAGCAAATGACAGTTGAATTAGCAGATTCAGTGAAAGTCATTCCTGATTTAACCGAGACCAAACAGTATTTAGAAAATGCACAGAAGTATTTGGTTTACGAAGGGTTAAAGATTCGAAGACAGCGCAGTGGAGTTGGCGAATTTTCCAAGATTAGAAATTATGTCGTCGGGGATGATCCGCGTAAAATCAACTGGCGCCAAACAGCGAAGCTTCGTGAAGTGATGACGAATGAATATGAACCGGAGCATGGAAAGTATATTACGATCTTAATTGATTGCGGAAGAATGATGGGGGCAGAATTATCGAAGGGGAATCGCTTAGAAAAAGCATTAGAAGCGGCATTAACCGTTACTGCGGCAGCACTCCAAAAGGGGGATTATGTGTCGGTACTTGCCTTTTCAAAGGACATGAAGGTCTTTGTGCCCCCTGCCAAAGGGATCGCCCATCTACAGACCATCCTTCAAGCAATCTATTCATTAAAAGTGGATGCAGCCGAGTCTAATTATGCTGCCATCCTGCAATATTTAGAAATGGTTCAAAAGAAACGAAGTCTGCTCCTATTATTTAGTGATGTCCGCACCTTTCTTCATGAGGAAAGTGCTCTTATGCTATTAAGACGTCTAAGACAACGGCATTTATTTTTAATGATTGGGATTGAGGATCAGACACTTTTAAGAAGAGTCAAAGAGGAACCGAATACGGTCCAAGCAGCGATGAGAAAAAGTATTGCACAGCAGCAAATTCTTGTTAAGAAAAGAGAAAAAATCAAATGGGAAAAACAAGGCCTCCAAATGATTGAGGCCCGTGAAGAAAAGTTGGCGATTACAGCTGTTTCGCATTATATTGACACTATCAATCAGAATCTTTTATAACCTTTGTAAGTTTTAGCTTTCCAATCACAATATAAAGGAGCAACCCGATTACCGTTAAGAATGCAACAATATACTTTGCTTCTAATGAAATATCTGCTGGTGTGATAAACCCTTCAATGATGCCAGCAATAACAAACAAGGGAATCGTTCCAAGCAGAAGTTGAACGGAGCGCATCGCTTGCTGCTTTAATTGAAAACTCCTTAAATATTGCCCTGGGACAAACAGCTTATAGCCCATTAAAAGACCAGCTCCTCCGGCAATAAATATGGCTGTAAGCTCAATCATCCCATGGGGAACAATAAATGCCCAAAAGTCATACGATTTACTGTGATGCCAAAATAGGGCAGCGAGCGCACCAATGATGATGCCATTGTAGACCATCAAATAAACGGTCACAAGCCCAAATGTAATACCACCGGCAAAAGCAAAGACCGCGACCTTGATATTATTTGTCATAATGCTTGCAGACATGAGGGATGAGTCCACCGCATCATGGCCCGTCCCAAGTTGTTCCGGGTCCACACCTTTTGCGATTTCCGCTGGGAGAATGGAATAGATATGCAGAGGGTCATTCATGACTGAAAGAAAGCTCCCCAAAGCACCAATCATAAATAAGACCATTGCAAACATGACAAATTTCCATTGCTCTAACAAGAGCCCAATAAATTTTTCACTAAAAAAATGACGGATTTGTTTGAAGCTTGATACCTGGTCTTTATACAATAGATTATGTGATTTAGCTACAAGTCCGTTCAAATATTGGGTGACATCATCTTTAGGAAAATAAGTTTGACTGTAGGAAAGATGTTGAGCCGCCTTTTGATAGAGACGATGGTATTGAGTGATTCGGTCACCTGTTATATTATTTCTGTGCTTGCTTATCGTTGTGATTAACTGTTCGAGCTGTTTCCATTCTTCACGATGTATTTTTACAAATTGTTTTACATTCATCCTGACACCTACTTTAATGGGGCTATGTATTAATTTTGTCTTTATTCTCCTTATTATAGTAATATTGTAGAAAAATAGAAATAGAAATAATCAACCATGTGACGGGGGAAGCTTATGAATGAAGAACATGTAGATATAAAAACACCCGAATTCGTGTCGATTCAGTTTCAAATTGCTGGTTTAGGAAGCAGGTCTGCAGCCTTTATCATTGATCAGTTGCTATTATGGGCCATTAACATTTTGTCCTTGATTGTCCTATTTTTTGTCCTGGACGGGATGTCAAAAATGGAATTTATTATGATCGGGAATTCACTGCCTATTGCAATAACGATTATCGCGTTGTTTCTCGTTAATTGGGGCTACTTTTTTGCGTTTGAGTTTTTCTCGGGGGGAAGAACATTTGGGAAGAAGTTAATGGGAATCCGGGTCATTCAGGAAAACGGTCATAGCATCACGTTGCTTTCCAGCTTTATCCGGAATCTGATCAGAATCATTGATTCCTTGCCGACAGCTTATTTTCTTGGTATTATTATGATCTTTTTTCATTCAAAGCATAAACGGCTCGGCGATCTTGTCGCTGGGACGATTGTTGTTCATGAGCGCAAGGCAAAACGGAATAAGAAACAATCACCTCTCGAGGAAGAAATCAACAACAGAGGGCTTACCAAGGAAGATCTCACTATTGATGAATGGACGCTGAAATCATTGGGAACAAAGGATTGGAAGCTCATCAGTACATATGCCAGCCGTTTTTTGCAAATCCCGTTAATGGAAAGAAATCAACTCACGGAACAAATCGCCGAACTGTTATTTCCGAAAATCGGCCTGGATCCAGAAGGGGAAAAAACCTCTGACTTAGAAAACACTCTTCTAGTTCTTTATTTAATTCTTAAGGATGAATGGGAGTTTGAACTGTGAGGATGAATATAAAACCATGAAAAAAGTAATGCATTCGTACCTGCATTGCTTTTTTTCGTGTAGTAATTTTATAGAAAAGGAGGTTCAATTTGTCAAATCCATCCGACTTGTGTCTCATTTAGTCGGTTTTAATCGAAATATTTATATTTAGGATGTATAATAGGGAATTGTGGATTGCTATGTAAAAAAGGAGGAAACTAATATGATGGAATGGACTTTAATTCTGTTGATTGCGATATCAGCTGTGTTGCTAATCGTTTCAATTATATCGAATCGCAACTTAGAAAAACAAAAACATAAGGAAATTGATATGGTTCATGTGGCTGTTATGAAAGATATCAATAACGTGCACGAGCAAATTCGCAATTTGGAACTTGATATAGAAGTGGTCACAAAGGAAGCGGGCGTTCAACTGACTCCAGAAGAAATGATATTTAAGCGTGAAGTACTAGATTTATATAAACGCAAATATTCGATTGAGACCATTGCTCAGAAAAAACAAGTTTCAGAGAGTGAAATTAACCAATTCCTTGCACCTTTTCTAGCAGCAAAGGATGAAAGGAGCAAATTAGCAAATGAAATTTAATGTAGTGAGCAGTTTTGCGGCCGGAATTCTTCTAGCTTCGACCATTTGTGGTGCTGTTTACTTCACTGAAGATCCTGCAGTTACAAAAGCAGCTCCCAAACCTACTAAAAGCGAGCAGAAAACAGTCGTTCAGCCAACTGAAGCAGAGATGAAAGATAAGCTTTTAACAGCTGGGTATATTGTTCAACCGAAGGCAGACTATGATAAGACAATAGAAGCAACCAAAAAAGCGGCTTCAGCAGCTTCAGCAGCTTCAGCCAATAATAATTCCAAAAAGATCGTCTATCGAGCAGTTATTTCAGTGACACAAGGGATGACCAGCATCGATGTCGGTAGAATGCTTGAAAAAGCAAAAATCGTACCTGATGATTTTAAATTCTCAAGAGATGTAGAGAAAAAAGGTGTCGAGAAAAATTTGCGTCCGGGTACATTCACAGTCGATTCAGCAATGACCTATGATCAAGTCATCGCGACTATTTTTAAAAAGTAACCATCTATAAAACAAAGACGGACAGTATCTAACGATGCTGTCCGTTCTTTATTTATTATTAGTTTTTTTTAACGAATTCCTGGATCATTTCACCCGTAACGTTTTGCCTCGTTGGAATAAAGCGCAGGTTTATTTTATTAATACTATTGGTGACTGCATTGATTTTATCGGTTGAAAAAGGTTTACCTTGCTTACATAACTCAATCGCTTCTTCGATATATTGTTCGCGTTGTTGATCGAGCGCTAAGAATTTTTGATAGGTTTCATGTTGATTTGCCGCGTGTTTAATTAAATCTTTATGTACACTCATGATTTCACTCCTTAAATAATTAACTTATACAATCATACCATAATTGATAATTTTTATCAGTTCAATAAGATTTTATGTTGAAGCTCCAGGTGAGAAGTATGGTAAAATATTAGACTCACATCGAAAGTCAGCATCGATTACGTGGGGATGAACAAACCTGAAGACGGAGGGAGATAAATTAGTTTTATTAAGGATATGTTAATATTAAAATCAAAAATAATCTTTATAAAGAATTAGGTGTACTTTTTTAGTAGAGGGAAGTGGAGTCGGTAATGAAACAATACAATACGCGAGCCATTATGGCGTCGCTGCTTATCTGCGGTTTCGTTGGCATGTTCAGCGAGACGGCGCTCAACATTGCAATTAGTAATTTAATGGATGTGTTCCAAATTTCAGCGGCAACCGCACAGTGGTTGACAACAGGGTTCTTACTTACTCTCGGCATTTTGATGCCGATGACTGGGTTACTGCTACAATGGTTTACGACAAGGCAATTGTTTACTGGTTCACTTACGAGCTTGATTATCGGCACTTTAATTGCGGCGCTTGCGTTCAATTTCGAAATTCTTATGGTCGCTCGTGTTCTACAGGCGGTCGGAATGGGCCTGTTGATTCCACTCATGTTCAATACGATCCTCGTCGTGTATCCACCTGAGAAACGTGGGGCGGCGATGGGGTTTGTCGGACTTGTCATCATGTTCGCTCCGGCGACCGGCCCGACTGTAGCTGGTCTCCTTATTGAATACTTAACATGGCATTATATATTTTGGCTATCACTGCCATTTTTGGTGATAGGGCTTTTGGTAGGGTTGAAGTATTTGGAAAACGTCACAGAGGTGACGAAACCTCGGATTGATCTTTTGTCAGTTGTATTATCAACGATCGGCTTCGGTGGCGTCGTCTTCGGTTTCAGCAAGGCAGGAGAAGGCACCGAAGGCTGGACCAGCCCGGTCGTGGTCACTTCAATCATCATCGGGCTAGTCGCACTCGTGTTGTTCACGCGGCGGCAGACGGTTATGCGCGAACCTATGATGGACTTGCGCGTCTTCAAGTACCCGATGTACATCGTGGGGCTGCTTTTGGTACTGTCATCGATGATGATCATTTTGTCTAGCATGATTATTCTGCCAATGTTTCTTCAGAATGGTATGAGCCTGTCACCGTTTGCCGCTGGACTTATGCTGTTGCCGGGCAGCGCGTTGAACGGCATCCTGTCGCCGCGCATGGGGAGTTTGTTCGATAAATATGGGCCGAAGTGGCTAGTTATTCCCGGTCTCATCGTCGTAGCGATATCGATATGGTTTCTTTCCGACATATCAGCTGCATCTTCGATTGCTTTTATCGTCTCGTTGCATATCGGATTAATGGTCGGTATCTCAATGGTCTGGATGCCGGCGCAGACTAACGGACTGAACGAGCTGCCACCGGAGCTTTACCCACATGGTACGGCAGTCATGAACACGCTTCAGCAGGTCGCAGGAGCAATTGGAACAGCGATTGCCATTATCATCCTTACAAGCGGTATGGATAAGTATTTGCACAACTCCCCAACGCCAACGAAACAGTCTGAGATGGCTAACGCGATGACGTTCGGCTCACAGAACGTGTTCTTGTTCACGTTGACCGTTACGCTAATCGGTCTGGCTATGGCGTTCTTCATCCGCCGCGTTGTCGTCAAACATGCGTCTATGAATTCGATCCATTAATGTTCGAAAAGGGAGCCTAGGGGCTCCCTTTTCAGTTAACGGGGACACAACATTTTTTCACTAATTAAAGTTTTACTAGAATGGTCCGTTGTTGTTTCATTGTTTTCTACCGTTAAGAACTTAAATTTATCTCTTGAAATGCCAATCATATTTGAATTGTTTGGATGGGTAGCAATTTTAATATTATTGACAATATACCCTGTTGGGTATATCATGTGAATATCCTCTCATTAGAGCTTAATTTGGGATTACGCTTAATAACCTCAATGGGCTTGAAAATAGCTAATTATATGTTAATAAATTGCCCTTGTAGGCAAAAATAAAGAATGAGGTGAAGCTAGTGGAATACGATAAAGATGTTAAAAATCGCTTAAAGCGAATTGAAGGACAAATTAAAGGTGTTTTAAGCATGATGGAACAAGGAAAAGATTGTAGGGAAATCATTACTCAATTATCCGCAGCAAGAAGTGCAATCGACCGTACGATGGGTGTTATTGTTAGTAAAAATCTAGAACAATGTGTAAGGGAAAATGTTGAAAAAGGTGAAGCAACGGAACATCTTGTAAAAGAAGCTGTTGAATTATTAATCAAGAGCCGATAAAAAGTTCATCAACCTTATTTAAATTAGGTTGACGAACTTATCTTTTGTATAGTAATATACCCATAGGGGTAACGGTATTTTATAAAATTTCAAAGAAGGTATTTTTTTTGAACAAAAATATACCCATATGGGTATAAATGCAAGGAGGACAAATCATGACTGAACAGAAGAAAAAAACAACAATTGTCTTATTTAGTGGAGATTATGACAAAGCAATGGCAGCTTATATTATTGCAAATGGAGCAGCCGCTTATGATCATGAAGTGACTATTTTTCATACCTTTTGGGGTTTGAACGCACTACGTAAAGAGGAACAGAAACCAGTAAAAAAGGGATTCCTAGAAAAAATGTTTGGAAAGATGATGCCCCAGGGTGCATCAAAAATGGGATTATCTAAAATGAACTTTGCTGGTATGGGTCCTAAAATGATTCAACATGTAATTAAGAAACATAATGCCATGACACTTCCACAGTTGATTGAATTGGCACAAGAGCAAGAAGTAAAATTAATCGCTTGTACCATGACCATGGATTTACTTGGATTACAACAGGAAGAATTAATGGATGGCATTGAGTATGCTGGAGTTGCTGCATACTTAGGAGAAGCAACAGACGGAAATGTTAATTTATTTATATAATCTGTCAAATTAACTTGTCTGGTGGCATGTTGGAGTGGCATGGTCCAATACAATAATTTTTTTACAATAAAATATACCCATAGTGGTATAAGCTGGAGGATTACGATGATTCAAACAAATATTGTTTTAGACGCAAAAGGATTTGCTTGTCCGATGCCCATTGTAAAAACCAAAAAGGCAATGAACAGTTTAGAAGATGGTCAAGTAATAGAGGTCCAAGCGACAGACAAAGGGTCAACAGCTGATATGAAGGCATGGGCTAATAGTACAGGAAATCAATACTTAGGAACAATTGAGGAAGGTCAAGTTTTAAAGCATTATATTCGTAAAGCAGGTACGGAAGAAAAGGAAGAAAAAAAGCACCCAGTTGTGATTTCTAATGATGAATTACTAAAAGTTTTAGAAGAAAAGAAAAATATTATTGTTTTGGATGTTCGTGAATCGGCCGAATATGCTTTTAACCATATCCCATATGCCAAATCTGCACCATTAGGTGAATTAGATAACTATTTGAATCAGTTCGATAAAGAGACTGAAATATATGTTGTTTGTAGAACTGGGAACCGAAGTGATCTAGCTGCACAAAAATTAGCATCAGCTGGATTCACACAAGTTAAAAATGTCGTTCCAGGTATGAGTGAATGGAATGGTGTAACGGAAAAATCAGTGAATTAGTATAAGTACCGATTATTTAGAAAAAATTTTATGAAAAAATATACTGTAGGGGGTATGTGTAGTGTCGGTATTGCAGATGACAAGTAAAGCGGTAACGAAGAAAGTGTTCAATCAAGAAAGTTTATTTATTTTAGATGTTCGTAATGAAAATGATTTTAAAGATTGGAAAATCGAAGGTGTGAACTTTGAATATCTAAATGTGCCGTATTTTGACTTACTTGACGGAGTGGAAGAAATCATTGATAAACTTTCAACAGATAAAGAGATATTAGTGGTATGTGCAAAGGAAGGGTCATCTATTATGGTTGCTGAAATGTTGTCTGATAAAGGACTCACTGTTCACTACCTTAAAGGTGGAATGAAGGAATGGAGTGAACATTTAGAGCCCGTTAAAATTGGTGATTTAAAAGATGGAGGAAGCATCTATCAATTTGTTCGAATTGGAAAGGGTTGTTTATCTTACTTAATCGAATCAAATGGGGAAGCAGTAATTGTAGATGCATCCCGAATGATTGAAGAGTATGAATCATTTGCATCAGCTCATAATATTCAAATTAAACATGTTGTGGACACTCATCTTCATGCCGATCATATTTCTGGCGGAAGAAAAATTGCAGAAAAAACAGGAGCAACCTATTATTTGCCTCCAAAAGATGCGGAGGAAGTTGTTTTTAATTATAGAGGGTTGGTAGAAGGAAACGATATTGTGGTTGGCAATACAAAAGTAGGTGTGAATCCTTTTTATACTCCTGGGCATACAATCGGAAGCACATCTTTAGTCGTTGATGAAAAGTATTTATTATCAGGAGACATTTTGTTTGTAGAGTCCATCGGTCGACCAGATTTGGCTGGTAAGGCGGAGGACTGGGTAGCTGACCTTAGAGAGTCTCTTTATAACAAATACAAATTGTTCCCTAAAGACTTAATGGTTTTACCAGCTCACTTTTCTAGAATTTCTGAACTCGGAAACGGAGAAGTAAGTGCAAATTTAGGTGAATTATATGAACGAAATAAAGGGCTTCATTTGGAAGAAGTTGAATTTCGCAAATTGGTAACGGATAACTTACCTCCACAACCAAATTCCTATCAAGAAATTCGTCAAACCAATATGGGGAAAATAACGCCTGATGCAGAGATGCAACGAGAAATGGAAATTGGACCAAACCGTTGTGCGGTTCATGAATAATAACTAGGAGGAACTATAAAAATGAAATCAGATAAAATCTTAGATGCAAAAGGCCTTGCCTGCCCAATGCCAATTGTTAAAACAAAAAAAGCAATGGATCAATTAGTAAGTGGACAAATTTTAGAGATTCTCGCCACCGATAAAGGGGCAAAAAACGATTTAAGTGCTTGGGCAAAGTCAGGTGGACATGAATTGTTAGAGTATACCGAAGAAAACGGTGTTTTAAAATTCTACTTAAAAAAAGGGTAATTGTTAATTACTAAGTCATGTAAGGTGGCGAGATTATGGAGATTGGCTGGATCATCACCATTTTAATCATTGGATTTATCGGTTCATTATTCTCAGGCATGTTGGGAATTGGCGGAGCCATCATTAATTTCCCCCTTCTTTTATATATTCCTCCGTTATTAGGTTTTCATGGGTTAACAGCCCATGAAGTCTCTGGAGTAGTTGCGGTTCAAGTATTTTTTGCAGCAATTGGGGGTATTTGGGCACACCGAAATGGAGGATATATAAAAAAAACTTTGATTGTTTATATGGGGTCTAGCATCTTAGTTGGAAGTCTGATTGGGAGTTATAGCTCACACTTCTTTTCAGAGAAGAGTATCAATGTAATTTATGGGCTAGTGGCGTTAATAGCTGGGGTACTTATGTTGGTTCCTAAAAAGGAATTGGAATTTCAGTGGAGCGGAGATTTTAATAAAGGATTGGCGACAATCCTAGCCTTTTTCGTAGGACTTGCTTCTGGAGTAGTGGGGGCTGGGGGATCATTTATTCTGGTTCCTATTATGCTAGTGGTGTTGAAAATTCCTATCCGTATTACAATTGCAACATCCTTAGCCATTACATTTCTATCTTCAATTGGAGGAATAATAGGGAAAGTCACAACAGGGCAAGTACCTATTCTCCCTGCATTACTTGTGGTAACAGTTAGTCTTATTGCATCCCCTTTTGGAGTGCTGATAGGTAAAAAATTAAATACAAAAGTTTTGCAAATAGCTCTAGCTACTTTAATTGTAATTACAACCTTTAAAATTTGGTTAGGTATTCTTGTTTAAAAGGAGTGAACCTAGGAATGTTTCATTATACAGTAGAGAGCAGTAAATCAGTCGAGGAAGCTATTTCATCCTTGGAGAAAAATTTAAAGGAAGAAAATTTTGGCGTTTTGTGGCAGCTCGATCTTCCAGCCAAGTTACAAGAAAAAGGAGTAGAAAGCTACAAAAATCCATATCGAATCTTAGAAGTTTGTAATCCAGTTGAAGCAGCAAAGGTTCTTGAAACAAATGAACTAGTCGGTTATTTTCTACCATGTAAAATAACTGTTTATCAAAGTAATGGAATAACCAAAATTGGCTTACCTAAACCCACAATGATGGTTGGTATGATTGATGATCCTAAACTAAAGGAAATAGCTGAAAATATTGAGAATACCTTGAAAAATGTACTAGATAAAAGTAAATAAATAAAAAACTGTACTAAGAGAATCTACTGTTCAACTATCAAAGAGAAAATGATTTATGAGGAGTATGTCTAGTTGTAGAAGCTAAAAAGGATAGTAAAAGGGATGTTTCAACTACTATTGAAGCATCCCTACTATAAAAGAACTCCAAAAAAAGGGAAAACAGTCATGTTAGCTAGTTCTGAATCAGAAATATTAGCCTTTATTGCAGTTGCTGACGAAGTGAGAGGGAACAGCAAATCAGATATCCAGAAACTTCACTCATTAGGTATTCATATATGTTGAATGGAATGTATAGAATTTATAGGTGTATAAAAAGGTGGAACAAATGAAAAAATAGCTGCAAAATTATGTAGGGAGATTCACTTCGTAAGTGGGGAAATTATTGATCTAATGGTTGGGAGATTCATGTAGCTGCATAACGACATAAAATTCCTAAATAATTGTTTTGACGACGAGAAAGTTTTAAAAAAATGTAAGTTTTTAAATTAAAAAGAAGGAAAACAAAAGACCTTACATTTTGTATTTTTTGCGACATGAAAATCCTAAAATCAAAAGGTTAAACTGAAGACGAATGTATAAATTGAAGGATGAGAAAGCTTTTAAACTTGTTAGTGATTTGAAACTTTATCCTTCGGATAAAATTAAATAACTTTCACGGACTGAAGTAATAAAAGTGTATTGACAAAAAAATTGTAAGTATTATTATTATCTCAGGTTCGAGATATCTTAATTCGAGGTTTTAAGAGGGGGTGTACTAAATGGAGAGGAAATGCTCAAATTTGCCCTTTCTTTTATTAATGCAAACATCTAAAGCAATTCATGAACGAATAAAGGAGGAAATGGCAAAAAATAAGCTTGGTATTACGGAATTTTCTGTTTTAGAGGTACTTTATCAAAAAGGGAAACAAACGATTCAACAAATTGGAAATTGCATATTGGTCTCAAGTGGTTCGATGACCTATGTTATAGATAAACTAGAACAAAGAGATTTATTAAACCGTCATGCCTGTTCAGATGATCGCCGGGTGATACATGTGACATTGACTGATGATGGACATGAATTGATGAACTACATCATGCCAAAATATCATAAGTATGTTAATCAAATGTTTGACTCATTAGATTCCGATGAGGCAGAGACATTGGTGCAGCTTTTGAAAAAAGTAAAGAGTAAAGTTTAAACTTTCATTTTTTTTAATACATTATCTCGAATTCGAGATAAATAACATTTAGGAGGATTATAAGATGATAAATATTGGTTTATTAATCATTCGTTTGGTAATTGGTTTACTATTTGTGGGTCACGGTGCTCAAAAATTATTTGGCTGGTTCGGTGGCTATGGATTGAAAGGAACAGGTGGATGGTTTGAATCCATTGGCATGAAACCAGGAGTAACCATGGCTCTTTTCGCAGGGTTAGCAGAACTTATTGCGGGACTTTTGTTTGCCTTAGGACTATTAACACCACTTGCAGGCATTTTGATTGCAGGGACTATGGCAATGGCGATTGTGAAGGTTCATGCACCTAACGGATTATGGGCAACAGCTAATGGATATGAATACAACTTAACTTTGCTTTCAGTAGCTATTGGTATAGCTTTGGTCGGTCCCGGTCAATATGCTTTAGATGCATTTATATTCTAATATATCTCGAATCTAGGGTATCACTATATACATCAATGTATCACTGGGGTGCAATTGTAGCAGCTCCTGGTTATACTGACCCGGTTACATTTGGAGCAGGTGGTAACCCATACGGAACAAGTGTTACTGTAGGTCAGGATGGAAAAATGATTGAAGACGTTCAAGCAGCTGTAAAACATCAAGCAAAGCGTATTGTTACAGTTGCGGAATGGGTAAAAAAAGCAAATCAATAATAAATAATGAGTTAATAGGACATATTCTATTGACTCATTTATTCGCTTGAAATTATATAGACGTCTATGTATAATAAAAAACATGATAAAATATGACACAGCATCAAAAGTTGGAAAGATTAGAGACGCAGTAAATAATTTGATTTTGTCGGAGCTTAACAAAAACGGAGTGGATGGTATCGCCCCATCTCATGGGGATATTTTAGTGTGTCTTTACGAAAAAAATGGCTTATCCGTGAAGGAGCTAGCTGAAAAAATTCATCGAACTCAACCGACAGTAACAGTTTTAATTGATAAGCTACAGAAACTAGGATTTGTAGTGAGAAAAAAGAGTAAGGAGGACAGCAGAATAACTTTAATCAATCTTACGGACAAGGGAATCCAGCTCGAACCAATATTTCGTAAGATCTCAGAAAAAATAAACACTGTCATTTATGGTGGTTTAACGAACACCGAAAAAGAACAGTTGGAACATTTGTTAGAAAAAATCCTAAAAAGATTTTAAATTTTTTTTGACAAATGGATAGATATCTATGTATTAGAAGTTACCGATTAGATAGTGTAGAAGGAGTAATGAAAGGAGAGGTAAAATGATTCGATTTGAACAAGTATCGAAAAACTTCCCTAATGGAACCTTTGCCGTTAAGTCTTTAGATTTTGAAATAAAGAAAGGCGAATTTTTTGTTTTAATTGGTCCCAGTGGTTCTGGTAAGACAACCACATTAAAAATGATTAATCGCCTCATTGAATTAACAAAAGGTTGGGTTTGGATTAATGGGAAGAAAATTAGCGATTATGATATTAATGTACTTCGTTGGAATATAGGGTATGTACTTCAGCAAATTGCACTTTTTCCACATATGACAATTGCCGAAAATATTGCAGTTGTACCGGAGCTAAAAAATTGGGACAACGAAAAGATAACCGCGCGTGTTGACGACTTACTTAATATGGTAGGTCTTAATCCAAAAGAATATCGAAATCGCAAACCTAGTGAACTTTCGGGCGGACAACAGCAACGAGTAGGTGTAATTAGAGCTTTAGCTGCGGACCCTGAAATCATCTTGATGGACGAACCTTTTAGTGCACTTGATCCATTTAGCCGGGAAAAATTGCAGGACGATATGCTTGAAATTCAACGGAAACTGAAAAAAACCATTGTTTTCGTTACTCATGATATGCAAGAAGCTTTAAAGCTAGGGGACCGTATTTGTCTGATGAAAGATGGAGAGATTGTTCAAGTTGGGAGCCCGCACGAACTCTTAGCTAATCCTGAGAATGACTTTGTACGCGAATTTGTTGGCAACCGGAAATTATCGATTAATTTGAATGAACTTATCACTGCCGTCACAGAAGGACAAGTATTATCTGATACTAATACGATTTCCTTATCAGCGCCAATAAATGAGGTATTAGAACACTTAGCATCTTTTGAACAAGTTTTTGTTAAGGATAATGGAAAAGTAATCGGGATGATTCAGCGACA
Organism: Neobacillus sp. BF23-41; assembly: GCF_041106275.1. Classification (NCBI taxonomy): domain Bacteria; kingdom Bacillati; phylum Bacillota; class Bacilli; order Caryophanales; family Bacillaceae; genus Neobacillus; species Neobacillus sp. BF23-41. The sequence goes on along the minus strand of NZ_JBGBPR010000005.1, from coordinate 151,631 downwards.
AAATACACTTAAAGTTATGTCCCAATTTTTGAGAGAAGGAGGGCAAATCCATGAGTAATTTGATAAGTATTTTGTCCGATCGAAAATCTCAGCTATTGAACGCTCTTTTGCAACATATCGAAATCTCGTTAATCGCACTTTTTTTCTCATTAATTATTGCGATACCACTTGGAATCTATCTAACACGAAAACAAAGAATTGCGGAATATATTATCGGCATTACTGGTGTGCTGCAAACCATTCCTTCATTAGCTTTGTTAGGTCTTTTGATTCCACTTTTTGGTATAGGGACTGTCCCAGCGGTGATTGCGCTAATCGCTTATGCACTTCTTCCCCTGTTACGCAATACCTATACAGGAATTAAAGAGGTAGAACCCTCCTTACTAGAAGCCGCAAGCGCCATGGGAATGAACAGAAGAAAAAGACTGTTAAAAATCGAGCTTCCTTTAGCCATGCCTGTCATCATGGCAGGTATCCGAACAGCTACGATTTTTATTATTGGAACTGCCACAATTGCTTCACTAATCGGAGCAGGCGGATTAGGGGACATTATTCTACTTGGAATATCCCGAAATGATTATTCACTTATTGTTCTAGGAGCTGTGCCATCCGCACTTTTGGCGATTATTTTTGATTTACTACTCCGAAGACTAGAAACGATTTCCTTTAGAAAAATAATGGTCTCCTCTGGTGCTTTTGCGCTTATTATCGTTCTAATTATGGGCTCTATGGTTGGTCCGACACTTTTCCAAAAAGAGCAAAAGCAAATTGTGATTGCTGGTAAGTTCGGTCCGGAGCCGGAAATTTTGGACAATATGTATAAATTATTGATCGAAGAAAATACAGATTTGAAAGTGAAGTTAAGAACAGGGTTAGGCGATACGACTTTTGTTTTTAATGCCTTAAAGTCGAAGGATGTTGATATTTATCCCGAATTTTCAGGAACAGCGATTGTCAATTTCCTAAAAGAGAACCCTGTAAGTACAAATAGTAAAGAAGTATATTCGCAAGCAAAAGAAGGTATGGCAAAAAAGTATAACATGGCATTGTTATCTCCAATGAAATTTAACGACACCTATGCTATAGCGGTCCCAGAAGATTTTGCAAAAAAGTATAACCTGAAAAGTATTTCCGACCTCGTAAAAGTAGAGCAGTATATAACAGCTGGTTTTGATCCTGAGTTTGCTGATATACAAGATGGATATCCAGGTTTGGCAAAGAAATATGGATTGAATTTTAAAATCGTTACCATGGACCCGTCTGTAAGGTATCATGCCATTCAAACAGGTAATGTAAATCTGATGAATGCCTATTCAACGGACGGTGAACTGCAAAAATATCACCTGGTTGTTCTAGAAGATGATAAACATTTCTTCCCGCCATATCAGGGATCTCCTTTATTACGGCAAGAAACCATCGATAAATACCCAGAGATTGTACCAACATTGAACAAACTTGCCGGAAAGATTAGCGACAGCCAAATGCAAAAAATGAACTATGAAGTTGGTGTAAAAGGAATGAAAGCTGAAGATGTAGCAAGAATCTTCTTAATAAAGGAAGGTCTCATTAATAAGTAATGGATAAGGAGGACTTTAAATGAAAGCAGTTGTTTTAGAAAAGCCCTGTAAAGCAAGTGAATTGGCTGTACAGGAAGTTCCCATTCCCAAGGTAAAGCCGGGGTGGGTGTTGATAAAAATTAAGGCGTTTGGTATCAATCGGTCGGAGATTTTTACGAGACAAGGGGATTCACCATCAGTAAAACTCCCCCGAATCATTGGAATCGAATGCGCAGGAGAAATTGAGGATCCATCAGATAGTTCTTTTCAAAAAGGTCAACGGGTTGTATCGCTGATGGGTGGACTTGGGCGTGAATTTGATGGCAGTTATGCGGAATATGCGCTTATTCCATCCTCAAAGGTTTATCCGATTGACAATGATATGGACTGGGTGGAATTAGCCGCCATTCCTGAAATGTATTACACAGCATATGCTTCCCTTTTTGATACGCTCCAGCTTAAAAAGGGAGAAACGCTGCTGATCCGTGGAGGCAGCAGCTCAGTTGGAGTAGCAGCAATACAACTTGCTAAAAGTGTCGGTGCTACTGTGGTTTCGACTACACGAAACAGAAATAAGTTTAAATTTTTAAATAAATATGGTGCGGATTATGTTTTGCTTGATGATGAAAGTTTATCAGAACAACTTTTCTCCCTTTTTCCAAACGGCGTGAACAAAGTTTTAGAACTAGTAGGTACGGTCACGTTGAAACATTCACTGAAGTTCCTGTCTGATCACGGAATCTTATGTATGACCGGAATATTAGGCGGTGAGTGGGTGTTGGAAGATTTTGAGCCAATGATAGATATTCCTTCCGGTACGTATTTTACTCAGTTTGATAGCGGAGTAAATTTTAAAGAGAAATTGCTAATTGAACTATTCAACCATATTGAACAACATAAAACTAAAGTGCCTATTGCAAAGGTTTTCTCATTGGATGAAATACAAGAAGCACATCAATTAATGGAAAGTAATTCTGCTAACGGGAAAATTGTTGTTGTTAATTGATAATGTAACTGCCTTTGAGTATAGCTATCAGCTAAAGAATTAGTTAGGAGTTGTATGGTATTGGTTTTAAAGACAAATAAATATTCGCTTGCTTTCGCTATACTTTTAGCAGTCTTTTCTGCAATTGGTCCGTTTACCATCGATATGTATTTAGCTTCATTTCCTAATATTATGGGCAATTTTGAGACAAAGGCTTCTATGGTCCAAGCAAGCTTGACCTCTTGTATTTTAGGGATCGCTTTCGGTCAAATCATCATGGGTGCATTAAGTGATGTTTATGGCAGACGAAAACCTTTATTGATTTCTATGATTGTGTATTCTCTTTCTTCTTTCGCCTGTGCTTTCGCACCGAACATTACCGTATTTATAATTTTGCGTTTTATACAGGGATTTGCAGGTGCCGCTGGGATTGTAATTTCTCGTGCAATTGTTCGTGATTTATACAGTGGTATAGAACTGACAAAGTTTTTTTCACTCTTAACAATCATTTTTAATCTTGCACCACTCATTGCACCACTTGCAGGAAGTGCCATTATTTTTTTTACTCCTTGGGTAGGTATATTTATTTTTTTAGGCTTTTTTGGAATCTTATTATCAACTTTAACGGCATTGAAAATCAAAGAAAGCCTGCCTGCAGAACGGCGTGTTTCTAGTGATTTCATGGGATTGTTAAAGAATTTTAAAGATTTGCTTAAACATAGAAGATTCATGGGATACACTCTTGTTCAAGGTATATTGTTTGCCGGGGTTTTTGCCTACATTTCAGGTGCTTCATTTATTTATCAAAAAATTTATGACGTGACACCGCAATTGTTTTCAATGCTATTTGCTTTAAATGGCATTAGTTTAATTCTAGGGGCTCAAATTGTGAAATTATTAGCAGGGCGGATCAAAGAAGATAGTATTCTTCTTATCGGACTTGCACTAGCTTTTATAGCTGGGACGATTGTCTTGATCGAAGTCTTTTTGCATGGTCCGTTAATGATGTTAGTCATTCCGCTTTTCTTTTTAAACGCTGCGATCGGTATGACAGGTCCGACATCTTTTACATTAGCGATGGAATCGCAAGGGCATACTGCTGGAAGTGCCGCCGCACTCTTAGGCGTCATGCCAACATTATTAGGTGCTGTTACATCCCCGCTTGTGGGGGTTGCAGGTGAAAATTCTGCAGTACCATTTGGAGTTATTATTTTCACAACGAGCTTGTTGTCTCTCATAGCCTATGTAGCCCTAGCTAAAACTGCTATACTTCAACCTTTCCCAAAAAAATTCGGGCATAATAAACTTCGAACAAAGAGCAGATTTTAATCTATGATTGTGTGAGAACTATGAAAATTAACGATAAATTATTACAGTACCAACGGAATTACAAGATGGTTTATATGAAGAAAAATCAAGTTTATGTTCCGAGGGGGTTCAGTTAATTGATGAAAAAACAGCGTAACATTATTTTATACATTGGTACTTCAATTGATGGCTATATTGCAAATGATGATGGTACATTAGAATGGTTAGAATCAACAGAAGTAGAAGGAGATTCTGGCTACAATTCACTCCTAGAAAGAATTGACACTGTTGTTATGGGAAAAGGAACTTATGATGTCATTCGTGGATTTGATATGAATTATCCTTATAGTGATTATAAAAATTATGTATTTTCTAAATCTGTTAGTGGATCAGATGAATATGCTTCATTTATTGATGAAGACGTCAAAACTTTCATTAAAAATATAAAACAAAAGCCTGGTAAAGATATATGGTTAATTGGTGGCGGAAACTTAGCTCGTGAATTTTTTAAAGAAAATTTAATTGATGAATTCCAACTTGCCATTGCACCTATTATTTTAGGGAAAGGAATCTCTCTTTATATCGGAGATGATATTACTCTAAATTACACATTAACCAAAGTAGAAAAATTAGGTCAACTTGCTATGCTTCATTATATAAAAAAATAATTTTCATCATCTTTCCCTTTTTAAGTAGGGGAAGATTTTTATCTTTTCAACTACAGTTTTGTTTGCATCGCACGTGAAAATGGTCCTTTCCTCCACACAAAAAACCCCACTATTAGGCAGGGGATTCAAACGTTTATCGTTTCGTCATAGCTCTCCCTCAAACGCTTTATATCTTCTTTGGGTGGAAAACCAAACATGCGGGAATATTCACGGCTAAATTGCGATGGACTTTCATAACCAACCCGGAATGCGACATCAGCGGCATCTGTTGACTCGGACAATAACAATTGCCGCGCTTTTTGTAATCTCAGTTGTTTTTGGAATTGAATTGGGCTCATCGCGGTTACCTCTTTAAAGTGCCGATGAAGTGAAGAAACACTCATATTTGCTATCTCCGCAAGTTCCTCAATCCTAAAAGAGCGATCATAGTTATTCATGATCTGTTCGATAACGTCTCTGATAAGAAAGGTAGAGCTTCCTTCTATTGCAATTTGTTCCAGCGACCCTCCATGTTGACCTTGCAAAACCCTATAGAGAATTTCCTTCGTATATAGAGGAGCAAGTGCCGGAATATCGTTCGGATTTTCTAGCAAACGAGCTAACCTGATTACCGCATCTAACATCGATGACTCAATTGGGCTCACAAACATACCACGATTAGCATTTCCTTTTTTTTCTCCTTGAATTTTAAAATCACTTATAACTTCTAAGATTTGACTTGGTGTGAATACAAGATTGAGTGCCAAATACGGAACGTCGGGAGAGGCTTCCGTCACTTGCCCGGAAACAGGCAGATCAACCGATGCAACAAGGTAATCACTAGGACCGTACCTAAAGCGTTCGTGCGCCAGAAATATCTCCTTCGCACCTTGAACGATAATGCATATGGAAGGCTTGTAAATTCTGTGATTTAATTCGGTAACATTGGAGCGGCGAAGAAAAAATAAAGACGGAATCGCAGTTACGTGAGCACCATCCTGTCCTGAATATTTCTCTATAATTTTGGCAAGCTCAACCTGGTTTTTATAGATTGAATCAGTCATAGAATCCTCCTTGTTTCTTTATTCTTGTTAGTTCTATTCTAATGCATATTCTCCGATTGAGGAACTGGCTGTGATAGTATTAGGCAATCATTTGGTAGGAATGGGAAATGGGTTTCTTATTCATTTATTGCATAATAAGGAAGTCAAAGTTTTATAAAAAATTTTTAATGTCCGGAATTAAATTATTCCGATTCCCGGAACAAGGAAATTGGAGCGTCTGGAAGAAAATCTTGGCGCAGCAGAAGTAGAATTGACTCCTGAGGAACAGAGTGATTTAAACGATGCACTTTCAAGGATCGAGATTTCGGGAGAGCGCTATCCGGCAGAGTATGAAAATAGAATCGACAAATAGGAAAATTTTAACCTGCGGGGTCACTGAATGTTTTTATTTTTAACAGGCATCAAACTTAGCTAAATCCCAAGTAAGTAATACGAAAAAGGAATATACAATGTCTAATTATCTAGAACCTACTGTTGCTCAGAAAATGATTGGAAATGAGGAATTCATTTTCAGCAGCAACAATTGTGTGAGAACTAAGGAGGAGGACTAAAAGTTGTATACACGCGTAAAAAAACTGTTTGCAATAAAAGGATATAGTTTATTCGTCATTTGTGTGCTGCTGGTTGGTATCGGAATTTCGATTACACAGCCATATTTATCCTTGTATGCTACAGAAGATTTGGGAATGAGTGTGGGAGCCTTTGGCGTTTTCATGGCAGTGAGTTCATTAAGCGGAGTGGTTGTCAATTCGCTAATTGCTAAACGATCGGATGGCGGGCTGGATCGAAAATGGTTGATAATAATAGCCATGATTTCATCTGCCTTGGGTTATGCTTCTTATTTAGTTTTTCATAACTTCATTATTCTGTTGATTGTGATTACTCTTTTTAATGGATTAGGGGCTCCTGCCATGCCGCAAATTTACGCCTCCGCACAGGAATCCGCAAATGCAAGCCAAAATGATGATAAGACATTTGCGAGGTCTACATTACGTTCCCTTGTATCTCTCGGATTCCTAATAGGACCATTAGTCGGTACATTTATTTTGGGGGCACTTGGATACAAGGGACTTTTTCTAGGGACATCCGCCATCTATCTAACGATCGCATCTCTTGTATTCCTGTTTCTGCAAAAACGAAAATCTGTTCAACGCAATGACAGGAAGATCAAAAGCACAGGCACCTTTTCACTTAAAAACAGGCAAATCATGCTTCCGTTTATCTCCTTTATCTTTCTGTTTGCAGTCAATGCTATTAATGGAATTAACACGCCGTTGTTTATTGTAAATGAACTCCGTGGTACGCATACGGATGTCGCTTTAGTCGTGGGTATTTCTGCTGGTTTGGAAATTCCCATTATGCTTTTATTAGGTGCCCTGGGCAGAAACATATCGAACCATTCCTTAATGATGTTCGGCTGTTTTGTAGCTCTTATCTATTATACCTTCTTAAGTATATCGACCCAATCCTGGCAACTTATTGCAGCACAGCTTCTACAGGCAACGTATGTAGCGATTGTCATGGGCAATGGACTAAGCTATTTCACTGACTTATTACCTGGTTCACCAGGGATGTCCACAACGATTTATTACAACGGGTCCATCATTGGAAGGCTAGTGGGAAATATGGGTGGCGGTATGATTGCTCAGTTTATAGGATTTCGTCATGTTTATTGGGTGTGTCTCGCAATTGTGATTTTCTCGTTGTTTATCTTATGGAGAACCAAACCTCATGAGGAAGTCGAAATAACAACAGGACACACTGGGTCTGCGTAAGGAACAGTATTGAAAATAAAGCATATCCGACAAGTCTCAGATATGCTTTCATTTTAAATACGATGAATAATAATGTTAATTTAATCTGTTATATGATTAACTTTGGCTTTTTTGTATTACGGCTTTTTTAGGCATAAAGCATGCAAAAATTAACGCCACAAAAGAAAAAGCTAACATGAATACATAGGCATCACTTGAGCTGAAGATAGAAGTTAATTCCGCAAGTTGCTTAGCTGAAATGTTTTCATTTTCTATAGATAGCTGTGAAGCATGTGAAGTTGCTTGAATTGTATACACTGTGATGACAACTGCTGTTCCAATAGCACCTGCTAATTGGCGAACGGTATTATTTACCGCTGAACCATGTGAACCCAATTCTCTTGGTAAAGCATTCAAACCTGCTGTATTTAAAGGCATCGTAATAAAGCTTAATCCTATTCGTAAAATACAGGTCCGAATCATTAAATACATAAAGGTTGTGGATTCGGTTAAATCAATTACTCCCCACATGGAAATAATGATAAATAATAAACCTGTAATAAAGAGTGGTCGAGCACCGTATTTATCAAACATTCTACCTGTGACAGGTGATAAGAAAGCATTTATCACAGCTCCTGGTAATAAAAGCAATCCTGCCTCAAAAGCTGAAAAACCTCTTCCATCCTGTAAGTAAATGGGTAAAAGGATTAAATCCGCATACATAATCATCGTAATTAGGATATTGATGAACGAAGTAATAGTGAAAATTTTATACTTAAATACGGATAAATTTAATAATGGATCGTTGGATTTTATTTGACGTAAACAGAATAGAGTCGTAACGATTATTCCTACGATAATTGTTGTAATAACTATGGGATCATCCCATCCCTTGCTTCCCGCACTACTAAATCCAAATAAAATACATCCAAAACCAATCGATGATAAAATGACACTTGCGATGTCTAATTTCGCTTTTGATGTTTCTGCAACATTCATTAAATATTTAAACGCAAGAACAATGACGATTAATATAAATGGGGCTAACCCAATAAATAGCCATCTCCATGATACATATTCAATGATAAAACCAGATAATGTAGGAGCGATGGCTGGTGCAAAAATCATTGCAAAGCCAATTGTTCCCATAATACTTCCACGCTTTTCGCTAGGATACAAATATAAAATAACTGTCATCAATAGAGGTATAATAATTCCAGCACCAATGGCTTGAATCATTCTTCCCGTTAAGAGCATGCCAAAATTCATCGCACATGCACAAAGTACAGACCCGATTAATAAAAAGAACATCGAGCTAATAAATAGCTGCCTTGTTGTAAATCGTTTCATTAAAAAGGCCGTAATGGGTACTAAAACACCGTTTACTAGCATAAAACCTGTTGATAACCATTGTACAGTTGAAGCTGTTACATGAAATATGTCCATGAAACTACTTAATGCAACATTTAACAAAGTTTGATTTAAGGTTGATAAAAAACAGCCTGCAATCAATACAATTAATAAGATTTTTTTATTACTTTCGGTTATTTCCTTATTCATTCATAAACTCCTTTATTTAAGACTTGCATTCTCGACAATGTGTCGATAAAATCCATAGTAACAAAAATATATGTTCGTAACAATGAACAGTTTTTTTGAAAATGTTTACTACTCTACATAGGTTTAGGTATTGTTGAGAAAGTGAAAAGAAAATCGATAAAGGAGTTTAAAATGTCTATAATCAAAAAAGAAGATCCTCGTACAATACGTTCAAGAGAAATGTTTAAAAATGCTGTCTTTTCGCTTCTTTCAGAGGACTACGATATTTCAAATTTAACGGTTCAGAAAGTCGCAGCCAAAGCAGGATTAAATCGGACAACATTTTACTTACATTATCAGGATATTCAAGATTTACTAACGCAAATTACCGATGAAATATTAAATGAGTTATCTGATAAAATTGTTGCTTTAATACATGCAAAGGATTTATCAGAAAAACAGCAGCTAACACAATTGCTTGATTATTTATATATCCATCGTAATTATTTACTTATTTTATTTAATATGAATCAGTTCGAGGAGAAGTTGTTTTTATTATTAAAACAATTAGTAGGAACAAGAAGGAAGAATAGCAAGGAGGATTTACCAGCTGAATATGTTGCGATTGATATTAAAACAGCCTCATTGGTAGGCATCATCATGTGGTGGATAAAGAAGGGGCTTCATTTTAGTTCAGATTATATCGCAGATCAAATTTATTTAATGTACAGAGTGCAATGATTCTAAGATCATTCATTAATAAACAAGTATCAACTAATGATTTTAAATTTAGGACCTAAATTGGTCCTATTTATTTTTGTGTATATACAGAACTTTTGTTCGTATATAATGATTACGAGGTGAGTTATATGGGGATACGAGACCGCGGTAAAATGAAATAAATGTGGCTCAAATTATCAAACTATATTGAACCCTTTTTCTGGAAAAATTCGTATAAAAATAAAGCAGATATGAAAAGGGGATGTCTTTCTCATAACTGGCTGCGATAAAAGGGCAGCCTTTTTGTTAATATGCTAACGGGACAGAATAGTTTTGAACAAGAAAAACTACCTCGATGTTATCAGATTTGAGCATAAGGATGAAACAAAGGGGTGCAGAAGATGAAAAAAGCAATAAAATGGATTGTATTAAACATTAGAGCTTTATTTGGAGCAGTAGCGTGGAATTCCAATGAAAAAGATAAAAGCGCCTAAATTGGCGCTGCAGTCGTCATTTGGATGGTAACATCGAATTTACGACCTTAATTAAATCACTTTTAGATGGTTTATAATTGGTACTGTTACCAACCAACTTTACGTTGTACTGGATATTATGGATTAACAAGATTAATTCATATCCCTCCGGTAATTCCCCGATAAAACCTTTGTAGCCTTTTTGAAGCTTTGTTGGTTTATACATGTTCCCTTTTGGCAAAATGATTTCGCCTGCCGTTGGCTCTGCTTGTATTTTCACTACACAGGGCGTTTTCACATTCTTATAATATAAAGTAATTTTCTCGCCAGAAATCTTCCCGCTCACATGCGTAATCTTAAAGGGAAAATAACCAGGTCCATATATTTGTTTATTAAATTTTTCTTTGTATTCTTTCGTCAGAATGAGTTCGTTCATAAACGGATTGGCTTCAACTGATATGACTTTAATTTCAGAGATCCTGTCAGCTTTTATGAATTGCGGCGCAACAAAAGAAAATACAACAAGTAAAGATAAGATTAATATCTTTAATTTCACATCTATCATCTCCTATCTTTAGTGTCCCCCAATTCTGTTTTGAGTATGTTTTATCTGTTCTTAACAAGAAGTTTTATATCATTTTTCCGATTGGTACCATGGAAAATCTGATCTGCTTTTTTTATTCCGGCAAAAAATAAGACCCTTTGATTTAGGGAAATCAAGGGTCTTACATATAAATAAAAATGAGCTAATTATGAGTCTTTTCAAGAGCTAGTTTTATACCGAAACCTATCAGTATAGTACCCGTGATTCCTTCAATAATATCTTGTGTTTTAGGTTTTTTCATAAATGAACTAATCTGATTAATTAAATAGATATAAAGTAAAAACCAAACGGCAGTCAATACAGTATAAGTTATACCCATTATAAGAAACGGTATAAAGGTATTACTTCCAGAGTCCACGAATTGAGGCAAAAAGGTTAAGAAAAAGACAGCAACTTTGGGATTTAGGATATTTGTAATGAACCCTTGTTTAAAACAAGATTTGTTTACAAACTGGCTTTTTGTGTTCATCTCAACGCTTGCTGTTTCTTCCTTTTTCTTCAAAGACCATAATGTCTTAACACCCAGATAAATTAAGTAAACAGCGCCAACGTATTTGAAGACAGAAAATAATAATGCTGATTTCACAATGATGGCTGAAAGCCCTAATACAGCAGCAGAAGTATGTATTAGAAGGGCACAACAAGTACCTAAAGCTGTTTTAAGACCCCCGATTCTCCCAACTGTGACAGTATTTTTTGTAGCAATTGCCGTATCGGGACCGGGTAAAATGATTAGAAAAATACACATAATGACAAACAGATAAAAATTTTCCATTCTAATATCACCTTTCTGATTATGATGAGTACTGATCATGTGATTCTTACATTATATTATATATAAATCGTGTTATTAATTGAACATAAACCTTATTTGATAGATTTCCTTGTTGAACTAATGGGTGCTTGATTTGAAGAATCAGCCCTAATAAGTTGTATGAACCCCGTTTAGTACAGTAACCTTTGTCCCCGTTTTGTAGTTTGTATAATTGCTTACAGATGATTAGACCCTTCCTTTTTCAACTCTCACCATTTTCTGAAGCAGAATTATTTCTATAATCTAAGACTTTTGTTGTATTCAAATATCTTGTTTGAAAAGTTATTATATGAGGATGTAATAATTTCAATAGCCGGGGATCGTGGGTCTTAATTTTCCACGTAACATCGAGTTTTCTATCAATTGTGGTGCTAAAAAATTATCGTAAAAAGAGAGAAGGTATATTAGAATGTCTTTTGGTTCATTTGTCATGGCTGTTTCAATGGCGGGGATAGACTATGATATGTTAAAAAATTTAGGAATTTCTATAGGTATTTTGGTTTTATTTATTCTTTTTAGAAACTTATTTACAAAGTATGTGTTTCAGTTGATTTTAAAATTGTCTAGAAAAACACCGACTGATTTTTTCACAAAAATTTGTTTAGGGTTTGAACGTCCTTTAGGATGGTTCTTTATCATTGTAGGTTTGTATTTAGCAATGGATTATTTCCCTTTTATAGAACAACATAATGCGTTATTTTTAAAATTTTTACGTTCCATGGTGATTGTTTTAATTACATGGGGATTGTTTAATTTGTCATCTCCTACTACGGGGATCTTAATTAGTGTTAATCAAAAGATCAACAATAAGATTGATTTAATTCTTTTACCGTTTATATCAAGAACGATCCGTGTCATCATTATTGCAATCAGTATAAGCATTATTGGCCAGGAATTTGATTATGACGTAAATGGGTTGGTGGCAGGCCTTGGGTTAGGGGGTCTAGCATTTGCTTTAGCTGCAAAAGAAGCGGTTGGAAATCTAATTGGTGGAATCGTGATTGTAACAGAAAAACCTTTTTCCATTGGAGATTGGATTTTAACACCTAGCGTGGAAGGTATAGTAGAAGATATTAATTTCAGAAGTACTAAAATTCGCACTTTTAGTCAAGCTCTAGTTACAGTTCCAAATGCGACACTTGCAAACGAGGCCATTACCAATTGGAGTCGTATGGGGAAAAGACGAATCTCTTTCCACTTAGGACTTAACTATCAAACCACCAAAGAACAAATTCAAATAGTCGTTAAACGGATTGAACAGTTTTTGAGAATTCATGAAGAGATCCATCCGGATACGATTATGGTCGCATTCGATCATTATAATGAGAGTAGTCTCGATATTCTTATCTATTTTTTCACGAATTCTACTGTTTGGGCAGAACACGTTAAAATTAAACATGAAATCAATTTAGAAATCATGGGGATATTAGAGGAAGAGGGAGTGGAAGTTGCTTTTCCAAGCCGAACCATTTACGTCACTCCACAATCAAATGAATTATTACAAACAATGGGTTCTTTTGATTGAAATTAGTTTAGTTGTTCCAAAGTAAAACAATGTTTTTGAGTTTTGCCAACTCGAAACAAAAAAATATAACCAGAAAGGATTTATCTCCCGTGAGTGGAAGGGGTTCCTTTTTTGAACTGATTATAAGTCAACTATTTTATATGATTCAGATGCTAGATATTCATTGGTTTTTTCTTTAGCAAATTGAAAGGCATCAATTTCAGTCGTTCGTTCTAGATAAGGTAATTTTTTATCCCATTCAAAATGATGTCTAAAATCAGGATTGAAGTCTTGCATAACATGACGAAATTCATGAAAAAGAGTCTCAATTAATGGGATATATTCACTGAAGCGAAAAATAAAGATAATCTTTAATTCTCTCCAATAAATACCTGAAGCGAATCGTAAATATTCATCTTCTTCATCACCTAAGTCACAAATAATTTTATTCGCTTGACGAATAGAACAAAAAATAACTGGAATATTAAAATTTGAGTCTAAGTATTTAAAAATAGTATTGTATAATGTTTTGATGTCCCAATAAAATTCATCATCCAGCACATACCAATTTTTATATTGGTGAAAAATAATGCGTTTTTGTAGAACTTGACTTAAAGACATGCATAAAAACCTCCAATACATTTTTATCAATTATTCTTATATTAAAAACATTTTTCATGAGAGTAGACTAAAAACCACAATAGGCTTCAATCTATTGTGGTTTTTAAGATTTTTCGTAAACTTTAGTCTCATCATTTACAAAATTTATATAATTTAAACGCAATGCTTAATGAAATAAAATCCTCCTAAATTTTCTTACACTTTTTGCACATTAGTATTTTTAATGAGGTTGAATTGACAAATTCTAATGTTGAAGCGATCCCAATGTTCCGAAGGAACAGTAAATATGTCGAACTAGGTTGGAGAGATTTATGCCCGGAATACTATATTTATACTATTTAATAAAAAACTTTATACCTCTGATATATAGTTTTTTTAATGTGAGCAGGCTAGCTGAACAAGGTAAATGTTCATAAAGGTACAAAATTTAATAAAGTATTCTTGAATTTAAAGTAATATAATGGAATTAATGGTATTCACTAGAGGGTCAAAAATTAGGGGGTTATCGTTTAACAACATTGAATTAGTACATATATCGGAGCTAATGGGATTTAAGCAGGAATAGGGAAACCTAGCCTGCTTTTTCTAATTAAAATATTGAGGCTCCTTCTTGAACTAAAAGGTGCAAGACTTATACCCAAATGTTTCTAATTTAAATTCATTTGTTTTTTGAATAATTTCGTAAAAACTTTTCCATCGAGGATAAGAGATTTGTTAGATCAGCATCTTTAACAGCTGTTTTATGCAAGGGTCCCTTTTTGCTACTTTTGGTCTTATTTTTTTTATTTTGACCTGACTTTTGTTTTTTGGATTCAGCCTTTTCACCTTTTACTCCATGACTAATATTTTTAATGTGGAACTTGGAAAGACGAACGCATTCCTCATTATGGATCAAAGAAACAAAATTTTTACTTACATCACTGATTACACCCTCTAACCTCTCAGGACCGCCACGATTAATTTGTACCCATTTTAATTTCAATGAGTCAAGCAGGTCTTGGAAATTATCCGCCTTATTAAATTTCAAATCTTTAGGAACTTCAATGTTGAATTCCATTTCACCCTTTATTTTATCTGTAAAACTTTTAATATGTTTAGTGTTGTAGTATAAGATTCCGTCTTCTTCCGTCAGAAGGCAGAGATGATCTTCACTTGCATCCAGTAACATCCCAATTCTGGATTCTGGTCCGCCTCGATCAACCCTGATTACTTTTCCTATGAAATATTTATTGATGTCATTATTCATGTCTTCACTCATAAAAAATTCTCCCCCATAAATTTTATAAATATATTTACACTGTATTTATATGTATCACGGGATGATACTGTCCTAATAAAACAGCCTGTTTATTCATAACCTAAGAGAAAAATAGACAAGGTTTTAAAGAATGTTACTTCCATCCAGACCGATTGATCGATTTAATCAATTATATAAAACAAGGATGTCCCACTTTTATATTGGGGCAGCTTTCTTAGTTGAAGAAGAAGGTGGCAAAAAAAAAGACCCTTATTGACTGATTTTATTCAATAAAGGCTTTTTATATTTTCTTATTTTCTCAAACAATAATTGAAAGCTATATAAAAGCAAGGCTCTCATTTGAAGGAACAAAAAATGCTGGAATGGATTTATTCTGACTAATGTAACTATTCGTGTTCGTTTTAAAAGTTTTAATCCCCAAACATCAAATAAAATATGAACTATGATATTTGTAATTAGATACAAAGGAAATCTACTGTATGTCAATTTAAGAATCCAGAGTGCTGAAAGAAAGAAAGGACCAAATACAAATGCAGTGTCACCGCTTATTTTAGAATTTACTTTTGTATAAAACAACCACCACCTACGCTTTTTACCTATCGTGTATAATATTTTTGAGATGACACTAATTAAAATAGTGGCGGGTAAAAATCTAATTATTGTTCTCCGACCTAATAGAGGGAATGAAAGCCAGGGAAGAACAAACAGTAATATTAATAGCATTTTTGATTTCTTCATTTTGCACCTCTAATTTTCTCATTAAGCAAATAAATGAGCGATTAGTATTTACCTTTATATTTTATCCGTGAATAATAAATCCATTCAAACTACAAAAATCCACCTTACCACCTCAAAAAAATAGACGGATTATATTTCTTTTGGTTTCGATGTTTAAAAACAGGGTTTTTATGAAAAGAAATACAATATAATAAGTTAAAAGAAAAATAGGTGGGATAAAATGATGAAGAAAATTGCTTTTTTGTTCGCGATGATAATAGCTGCAATCAGTTTAGCGGCTTGTAACCAACAAAAAGACGTGGTGAAAGATAAACCACCTGTAACTGAACCAAAGGGAGAAAATCCATCCAAACCTGAAGAGCCTGTTACACCTGAACCAGAGGAAAAAGTGTATCAAAATGAAGTGTTTAAAGATGTTGTCGTCACGGAAACTTCAGATACACTCACAATAACCGGAAAAGCCCAAGTATTTGAAGGGGTGTTTCAATATGCTCTTTATGATGGCGAGAAAGTGGTCAAAGAAAGTAACTACCAAACAGCAGGTGCACCTGCGTGGGGTGAATTTAAAATCACTTTCGAAAAAGGTTTAGTATCTACTAATAATGCAAAATTTGAATTATTTGTTTACTCAGCAAAAGATGGATCAAAAATAAATACGTTAGAAATTCCAATTTCAATGCCTTAACCAACTAACTATATGTATTTTCGAAGACCTCATCATAACTGAACGCTCTTTTCTTGAACTATTTGGCATGCAAATTCCCTAAAATGTATTTTGTTTTTTGAAAAGAAGGAATGACACGGCATGGTCAAGAATAGGAATAGGTGAATATAAACAGAGGTGAAATGAATGCTAACAAAGGAAGAATTGATTGAAATAAAAGCACTTCAAGAGGTTTGTGAAAAAGAGGGAGGATTTCAGCTCAAGATGAATTTTGATATGCTTGAAAATCGAATCGGGAATAAAAAGGAAGACTTCTTCCATTATGAAGATGGCAGGCTTGTCGGTTTTCTTGGATGCTATGGTTTTGGAGATAAAGTGGAGCTTTGCGGGATGGTGCACCCGGATTATCGAAGGAAAGGGTTATTTTCTAAGTTGCTAGAAATGGGACTTGGAGAAGCGAAAAAACGTTTTACAACTGTTTTGTTAAATGCTCCAACAGAATCACAATCTGCCAAGCAGTTTTTAAAGAATATTCCATGTGTATTTTCGTTAGCAGAATATCAAATGAAATGGCAGGAAACTGAATTGTCTGTGGATCCCAATATAACCTTAAGGAAGTCCTTTACAAATGAGGATTGGGAAGCAGAAATACGACTCGAAGTCTTGGGATTTGGATTGAATGAAAATGCAGCAAGGGAGTTTAATCAGTTGATTCGGGAGAACAGCAGTGATCAACGTTTACTTATTGAAGTAGAAGGAAAAACTGCTGGAAAAATGCGGGTTTCCGAATCCAATGGAGAAGCATGGATTTATGGTTTTGCTGTTTTTCCAGAGCTTCAGGGAAGAGGGATTGGGAGAAACGCTTTATCAAGAGTGGTAAAAATGGAACATCAAAAAGGGCTGCCTATTTTTCTAGAGGTTGAGGCCAAAAATTCGCATGCACTAAGGCTCTATGAATCATGTGGATTTAGAAGTTACCATTCCCAGGATTACTATAAATATCTTGATTAATTTCAAGTACTAGAGAGGGAGTAGCTTGGCGATTGCCAAGCTATTTTTTTAATCGGGTATTAAATAGATCCAAAATCATAAAAAATCCTAGATTATTTTAACTGGAAGTTGAATATGGAACGTTGTGCCTTTTCCAACCACGCTTTGTACCGATATATTTCCCCCGTGCTCATGTACCGTTGTAAACACTTGAGTCAATCCAAGTCCTGTTCCATCTGGTTTACTAGAATAAAAAGGTGTTCCTAATAGGACCAACTTTTCTTCAGGAATACCTTGGCCTGTATCACTCACCTTAATATGAATCCAACCTTCATGATAATAATGCTCAATTTTTATTTTTCCATCGGCCATTATTGCTTCAATGGCATTCTTGATCAGATTGAAAAAAGATTTTAAGAGTAAATTTTTCTTTCCATAAAATCTCTTATCAGAATCTCTTAAGTCCATTTCAACCTCAACGGAATAAAGTTTTTCTTGGAATAAAAGCAATATAGAATTTAACTCTTTACATAAGTCAATCAATATCAGAGGTTCGTCTTGTAAGTCGGGTTTGGATACCTGCAATAAATTTTGAAGTGTTTGTAATGCTTTTTCTAATTCGCTTTCCATCGTATCTAAATAAGGATGATTTTGAGATTCTTTAATTAATTGTAAAAATCCCTTTACTGCCGTTAATGGGTTTTTAACTTCATGAACAATGCCAGCTGCTAATTGACCAAGTGAAGCTAATTTTTCTCGATCTTTCAACCGTTTCTCTGCAATTTTCCTCTTGGTAATGTCTTGAATAATAACCTGAGCCAATACTTTATTTTCAAAATAAAACGGTATGGTCATCATTTCAACATCTGCAACTTCCCCATGATTTTTAATAATTTTTATATCCATTTCTTTAATGATTTCTTGTTTTTTGATAACCCTAGTTAATCCTTCATTGCACATATCATGAAGATCAGGAGGGAGGAATTGGCTTATTTTTTTATTTAATATTTGATCTAGAGATGGAAGATTTAGTAAGTGTAAACCAGCTTTGTTACAGTAGCGGATCGTTTGATCTTCACAAACAATCAATATCGAGTTAAGGGAATTCTCAACTATTTGGTGAAAGTCTAAATTATCTATTGTTAGATTCAATTAAATCCCCACTTTTTATCTCTTTTTGTCAGCAATTAGTGTATCAATAAAGTTGCCAAACATAAATACCAATTTATGTATTCAATCGTGTAGAAACCTCTTAAAAACAAAATGTTCACAGAAAAGACATAATTACCTAAAGGTAGTACAAAATAATCGTTAAAAGTTATGAAAAGTTGGAGAGAATACCATGCGAGTATGCTTTTTTTTATGCTATTTTATTTCACGTTCCTTTTAAGTTTGCAAAATTAAACTGATTTACTTTGAAAGGATATGTAAAATGAAAAATAATTTTGTCATTGTCATTGGTTTGATTGTATTCATGCTTATTCATCCATTTCCTGCTCAGGCTGCTGGTAATAAACCTAGTAATATTTATTTGGTAAAATTAGGGGATACTTTACCTGGAATAGCGAATAGATATAACACTTCTGTTAATGATCTCAAGGTAACCAATGGATTGCAATCCAATTCATTATTAGTGGGTCAGAAGTTGTGGGTTCCAATCATGTATGAAGTGGTTGCCGGAGATACCCTGAGGGGAATTTCATCAGCCTTTCATTCTACAGTCGACAGTATAAAAGCAAACAATCAACTTTCATCTGAACACCTTTATATCGGGCAAGTATTAAAGATTCCTCCTAAAAAAATGACCATGCAAGGTCAGCATATCTTGATGACGAGGGAGGAATTTAGCGACTGGTTATTTAACGCTAGAATTAATAGGAAGGTAACTATCATTCAACAGCATCACACATGGTTGCCGTCATACAAGCATTTTAATGGATCCAATCATTTTAGAATGTTAATGTGGATGGAAAATTTCCATAAGAGAAGAATGGGCTGGAGTAATATCGCTCAAAATATTACCACTTTTCCGGATGGAAAAGTAGCTGTTTCAAGGCCTTTTAACATAGCCCCCGAAGGCACTATTGGGCCAAAGGCTAATAAAACAGGGATTACCATCGAAAATGTTGGCAACTTCGATAAAGGTCATGATGTTATGACTGCAGAACAGAAGGAAACCATTGTTTATATTACCGCCATGTTATCTATAAAATTCGGATTAACTCCTTCCATTGATAGTATTACTTATCATCATTGGTGGAATTTGAGAACGAAGGAAAGAGTACTAGATAGAGGGCCAGATTATAATGTAAAAACGTGCCCAGGGACAGGATTTTTCGGGGGAAATTCCACAACTAGCGCGATTAACAATTTTTATCCCCTCGTGTCACGCAAGATGCAAGAAATTTTAGCGAATAGGCATTAAACAAACATTTCATGAGGACAAGTTTTATCTATATAAAGAATTTATATTCTATATGGAGTGCAGTATTTATTTGAGAAAATGAAAAGATTTAGCTAAGGTTATTATCTTCTTTAGCACCTTGTCTGGCTATGGAAGTAAACCAAATTGACAACCATTACCGTATTTTGTATAGTAGGTGCGAGGATTATGATTGGAGTGAATCATTTGATTTCAAACGCTGAATTACAAAATTTAGATCTTATCGACTTATTAAGTGAGCGTCATAGTTTGGTCCGAAGTATCTCAGAGAAAGCTTGGAACGATCAAAGTGAAATTTATATTTCAAATTCTGAATGGTATATCATGGCTAGGATTTATAAAAAACAGCCTAGCATTTCGTATGTTACAAAAAATGTAGAAATTTCACGTCAGGCGATACATAAGTTTATCCAAAAGCTTTCTGAAAAAGGATTAGTTGAAATCAACAATGTAGAAAACAACAAGAAAGAAAAGTGTATCCAGTTAACAGCTTTAGGAGAAGAATGCTACGAAAAAAACGCGGCCCTTAAAGCCAAACTTGAGAATAAAATTGCAGAAAAAATAGGGACTGAACAAGTAAGTATTCTTAAAGGTATTTTAAAGTTAGATTGGAAGATATAAAAAATAGCAAAAAACCCCCGCTTTGTTAATCTAATTAAAAGATTTACTCCTTTTTTGTTGGAAATTACCTTAAAATTCTTGAAAAATGGAAAACTTTATTGATATAGTAATAAAAAGACCGGTCCGTATGAAGGAGTTTTTCAACAGAAATGGATACAAAACTACATATAATCAACATTGCGACTACGCTTTTCCAGCAAAAAGGATATAAAGGTGTAGGCTTAACCGAAATTTTAAAAGCATGTGATATTTCAAAAGGTTCGTTTTATCATCACTTTCCAAATGGAAAAGAAGAATTACTAATTGCTTGCCTTCAGTCCATAAAGGAAGTGATTACTGCGGATATTGAGAACACTTTCAAACGGTTTCCAACTACTCAAGAAGCCACACAGGCGATGATTGATAAATTAGTAGTTGACTTTGAACGCGAAGGTACGATTGCTGGTTCTACGTTTACGAGTATTGTTAGTGAAATGGGATCTTTAAGTGAACCAGTCCGAGATTCCTGTTCGGACCTCTACTCAAAAATGCAAGAGATTTATTCGATCAAGTTAGTAGCAGATGGGTTTTCCAAAGAAACTGCTCATTCAATTGCTCTCATGATGACGGCTTCTATTGAAGGTGGAATTATGCTTTGTTTGACACAAAAAGAAAGCAGTCCACTCAAAATTATTTCGCATGTATTACCTAGTCTATTAAAAAAGTTCTAATGAATCAATAAATCATTGAATGCTAAAAACCCTTGCTTTGTCAATCTATTTGACGAAGTGGGGGTTTTTTCTTTTTCTAAAATAGTCAACTCAGTTGATAATAACTTAATAAAAAAATATTGTCAACTGAGTTGACAAAGAGAAAAAATTTTTGATATAGTTAACGAACCGTTTAGTGTTCGGGGGTGTACTACGGAAATGCTCTTTGCTGAAATTGAAATTACGACAATTCTTTTTTAGTAAGAAGGGAAGACGAAGGGGTAAATGAAATTTTAATTAAAGGAGTTTTTATTAGTGAATCAACAAATCAATACAATTCAGAAACAAAAAATCAAGACTGACACGATGGTGAAAAAGAAAAAACAATACAAAACAGCTCCGATTATGGCGGCTCTTTTTGTAGCTGGATTTGTCGGGCTTTTTAGTGAAACGGCATTAAATATCGCCTTAGGAGATTTAGCCCAATTATTTAACGTGAATGCAACGACGATCGGATGGTTAGCAACAGGCTATTTCTTAACATTAGGTATTTTAGTACCAGTAACGGGTATTTTAATGCAAAAATTCACAACAAGACAAATGTTTTTGACTGCTATATCACTATCCCTTATCGGGACCATTCTAGCAGCTATAGCTCCTGTATTTAGTCTTTTAATGGTGGCACGTGTTATACAAGCAGCAGGATTAGCAATTGCTTTACCTTTAACGCAAAATGTTATTTTTACCATCTTCCCACCAAATAAACGAGGCGCCGCGATGGGAATTATGGGCTTAGTGATGTTAGCTGGTCCAGCCTTAGGCCCAACCATTGCAGGGCTTATTTTAGATACATTATCCTGGCATTGGATTTTCTGGGTTACCTTACCTTTCTTACTGTTCTCTCTTATTTTTGGACTCCTTTATTTACCGAATGTGAATGAGATTCGTAAGGTTTCGATAGATGCAGTATCTGTTATTCTCTCGACAATTGGATTCGGTGGGGTCGTTTACGGATTCAGTGTATCTGGTGATGCCGGTTGGACTAGTGCAATCGTTCTTGGGTCCATCATTGTCGGATTAGCAGCACTTATTCTTTTTTCCATTCGTCAAACGAAAATGGAGAATCCGATGTTGAATCTAAGAGCATTTAAGTACCCACTGTTTGTACTTGGTGTCTTTATGAGTTTTATTACGTTCTTTAATATGTTGTCCATGCTCGTCATTTTACCAATGTATATGCAAATGTCTTTATTAATTGCAGCTTTTACAACAGGTCTTATCTTGCTGCCAGGCAGCTTACTAAACTGTGTATTAGCTCCAAGCATTGGTAGTCTATTCGACAAATATGGTCCGAAAGCTGTTATTATACCTGGAACCATTTTAGTAGCGATTGGTTATGTACTCTATGCACAATTTGGCACTGAAACGGCTTTATGGATGGTCGTTGTAACTCATATTTTCATGATGTTGGGTATAGGGGCGGTGCTTGCTTCTGTACAAACAAACACATTAAATTCTCTTCCGAAACAATACTATCCAGATGGAATCGCAATCACTCAAACGATTCAACAGGTAGCGGGAGCTATTGGTATTGCGGTAATGGTATCGATTTTTTCATCCAAAGAATCTAGTTACTTAGCAGCCACTGCCAATGAATTGCCACAGGCAGCAGCAGCGGGAACTTCCCTAGTGTTTACCATTAGTTTAGTGTTAGCGGTGATTAATGTTGTATTGTCATTATTTATCAAAAAGCCAAATTAATCTAAAGAAAAAACAGTTTTCTAATAATTTTAGAAGGGAATTAGGACGGATGCTAAATCATTATAAAAGTATTTTAGTAGCTGTAGACGGCTCAAAAGAAGCCGAACACGCATTTCAAAAATCAATCGATGTTGCAAAACGTAACAAAAATTCAATTTTAACCATAATAAACGTAATCAATTCTCGTTCATTCGAAGCATATGACCGTTCAGTTGTTGAGCGTGCACAGAGGTCATCAGAGGAACTATTAAATAGCTATAAGTCACAAGCTGAGGGCGCTGGTATTAAAAACGTAACAGTAATCATCGAATTTGGTTCTCCAAAAGTGATCATTACTGGAGAAGTTTCAAAGGCAGTTAAGGCAGATTTAATTATGTGTGGCGCTACAGGGTTAAATGCTGTTGAACGATTCTTGACTGGTTCTGTTTCTGAAGCAATTGTACGATCAGCTAAATGTGATGTTTTAGTAATCCGGAGACCTAGTGTACATGCTGTTATAGGTTAAAAGTACTTCAAACATCAACGGGCGAATAGGATTTTTATCACGTAATTAGCAACTATCCATGTTTTTTAGGATACTTTTGATCAAAATATTTAATAGTTGCAAAATGTCAGTTAGCCATTCGTAAAAGCGAGCCTTTACGGGTGGTTTATTTATTTTTAGCAAAAATTGAAAAATAGAACAGGTAGAATAAGGTAAAGAGTATTCCTATTTTCCTGTCTGAACAGTATAATCATGAAGGGGAGTTGATACATATGAATAAAAACGATATCGCTAATATCCGTAAGCAATTTAAATTCGACAATGATCTCATGAAAATTCGAGAAATCTTCAATGTTTATGTTCAGAAAGAAACAGGTGAGATTTACCATCATGTCAGTCAACCGTTTCAAATGTTAGAACTAGAAGCACAAGAATTGTTTTTGGCCAACTTTAAAAAGGTTTTGACTGGTTATCTCGATGCCAAACTGTTTGAACTGAAATTTATCCGCGATGTAGAAGATAGTACACAACATATCCTCTTCGATGGACTACGAGCTGATTCAACAGAAGATTGGAAAGAAAACATGCTGCAGATAGTCGGGAAAATGTTTGCTCATACGGTTTATGAGTTTGATACGATGGTGACGTTTATTCGAGGAGAATATCGAAAGGCTACCAGGAAACGAGACCTAGAGTCCGAAGAAGGTGGGAATGATGAAGTTTATTCCAACGAGTTTATCCTCTGCAGTCTCAATAAAACGGATCAGCCGAAAAAAGCCTTGCTGTTTGATTATATTGAGAAAGAATTTAAATCGAATAACGTCTTTGATCCAATTATCAATCTAGCGTCTCCGTTGTCAGGCTTTCTGTTCCCTGCTTTTAATGACAATTCTGCAGATGTAAACCATATTCTTTATTGTGCAGGAAAAGCGAATCAACCAGATGGGACATTTATTGAAGTGGTGCTCAATTGCGAAGAGATCATTACTGCCCAGGAAGATAAGGACAGCTTTGAACAGATTTTAAAAAAAGTAATAGGAGACCAAGTGGATTCCAAGGTCATTTCGAATGTCTATGAGGAAATCGATAAAATGGTGCAGGAAAATGAAGAAAGCGAAGAAAGTGAAGCTCCTACGTTGGATTATCGGGACATCGAACGCATCTTAACAGTAAGCGGGGTTGAAAATGTCGAGACTGCCCAAGTGGAACATGCCTTCAAAGCTGTCGTAGATGACGAAAAACATGAATTCAAAGCAAGCAGTTTAGTTCCTAAATCCATAAAAATCAATACGAAAGTGGCAGATGTATCCATCAGCCCGAAAGAGCTGAAAAATGTAAAATATATTATGTACCAAGGAAAACGCTGCCTATTATTGGAGATTGATGAAGATGTGGTCGTGGAAGGATTTCGACTAGAATCGGAGACGCTCTAATTCGTTTTTGGGACAGATAACGAACTTTCCTCTGATAGTTATAACGAACATAAAGAGAACGCACATTTTGTTAGGTCTAAATGTGCGTTCTCTTTATGATTAAAGATGGAACCACAAAGCCTTATATTATCTAACAAATTTCCTCTTTCTACTACTTTATTATTTTTTAAATAATGATTCACATAGTAATGACAACTTTTCCCTGAGCATGACCTTCTTCAAAATACCTGAAGGCCTCGGGAACTTCACTCAACTTATAACATCTATCAATAACTGGTTTTACTTTGCCAGCTTCAAGCAGTTCTTTTATATAAATCAGATCTTTTTGATTTGACCTTTGTAAAAAAGTACCCATTTTCTTACTTCCGGTCATTGAAATCCAAGGCCCGAGGACCATTGCTTGAAACATTTGTGCTCCAGAACCCCCGACGTGAACAAAAATTCCATTGGGACTTAAGGTTCGCTTATAGGCTGATAGTGGTTTATGTCCGTTCACCCCAAGAATAAGGTCATAACTCTGCAATTTTTGAGAAAAATCTTCCTTTGAATAATCAATGGCATGGTCTGATCCAAGCGATTGCAAAATATCTAAATTTCTCGTACTGCACACCCCAGTTACCTCAGCCCCAAAAGATTTGGCAATCTGTACGGCGAAAGTCCCCACACCACCTGAGGCACCATTAATCAATACCTTCTGTCCCGACTGAATCTTGCCTTTATCCCTTAGACCCTGTAAGGCTGTGACGCCCGCCATAGGTACCGCAGCAGCTTCCTCAAAGGAAAGATTGGCTGGTTTCAAGGCTAATACATTTTCAGGAACAGAAACATATTCGGCAAAACCACCCCAACCACATCCGGATAGGTCTCCGAATACCTCATCGCCTGGTTGAAACTCCGTAACATCTTTGCCAATTGCTTCAACCTGACCTGCGATGTCGCCTCCGGGTATAGGGAATTTTGGTTTCAGAAGACCGAAAGCAAATCGTGCTAAGAAAGGTTCACCCTTCAAAAGGACTAGGTTACCATAATTCACCGATGCTGCATGAATTTTAACAAGTACTTGATTGTCCTCTGGGATAGGCTTTTCCATCTCTGTTAATTCAAGCACATCAGGTGGACCATATTTGTAAGAAACGATAGCCTTCATAAATATACCTCCTAATAGCCTTCGAATATTTTTATTAAACTCATTAAGTTGATAAATCTCGATTAAGACCCTCAAATTAAAAGATATTCCAGTTAAAGATATTCAGACTGGAAACAGTAAAAAAATTAAAAACGAAGATTTTCTTGGACTTGTCCTTGTAAGGAGGCGTTTCAAGTGTTAACGAGCCGGAGTATGAATTGTTATATCTAATATGTAATAAAGATAATTAGAGTCAATAGATTGGAGGAGATAAAAGGTATAATAGGTCGAGAGTTTCCAATACCTAGAACAATCGATATGACAAATTAAGTCAATGTCTACCGATCATGTCATTTTTTATCGACAAGTATTGTTTTCAATTTGAAATTTATAATTATAAAATTAAGAATGATAGAAAAATTAATATAGGAGGTCTTTTAATGAGGAAGAAAAAAAGGGGAATGGCTATAGCAGCCAGTAGTGTTTTGGCAATGTCTCTATTATCTTTTTCAACCAGTGTGCACACATCAGCAAGCTCACAGACTGTAAGCAAAAATTATCTTATTGCTTATAGTCAGTCATTACCAAAAGACTATCAAACTGAAATTAAAAATGCTGGTGGGGTAGTAGTAAAAGCTATTCCTGAGATTGGCGGATTGGAAGTTCGCTCAACGAATCCCAATTTTCTCAACCAGTTGAAATCAAGCGCTACTATTTCAGCAGCCAATGTTGAAAAGTCCTTCAAACTGGAGGATGGACAACCCGAGGGTGCTGATGGTAAACCTGTGACGCTTCCTGATGCTGATACATATTGGAATCTTCAATGGGATATGCAGCGATTGACCAATGATGGAAAGTCCTACAAGCTAGAATCAGGTGGGACTGAAACAAGCAACGGAGTCATTCATAAGGCAGTTGTCGGTGTAATTGACTCCGGAATTGATCAAACACATCCTGATTTAAAGGCAAACTTTATTGGGGGTGAAAACTTTGTCCCTCCTGGTGGATACGGTGATCCAGCACCCGTTGATCCTACTGATGTAACAGATACGAACGGTCACGGTACACATGTGGCTGGTTCCATCGCTGCCAATGGAAAAGTAAAAGGAGTCGGTCCTGACTTAGGGATTCGTGCTTACCGTATTTTCGATGCTAGTGGAAGTGCTCCAACAACACCAATCGTAGCAGCAATCCTACAGGCTGCAAACGATGGAGTTGATGTTATTAATATGTCAATTGGCGGATTTGATAATTTGAAGTATTACTATGAAGGCACTCGCTATTCTGATATAGCCGATATTCTCCTTTGGAAGCGGGCAATCAAATATGCTGTTAATAAAAATGTTACTGTTGTTGCAGCGGCGGGAAATGATTCTCTGGATTACGCTGATAAAAAATCCCTTACTGATTATATGAATGTAACATATGGTAAGGATTTAGGAATCATTTTTAAAGGCGTAACGGTTGAGGTGCCGGGTAGTACGCCTGGCGTTATTACCGTTTCATCATCCAATAAGTGGTCAACCGCTAAACTAGCTTTCTATTCAAACTATGGAAATAGTTTTATTGATGTAGCTGCTCCTGGAGGAGACAATGGTCCAGTATATGATGCATCACGTAAATTAGCTGAACGTGATTTTACGTATCGGACGCTGTCAACTTGGCCAACAAATTTAGAACCAAATAGCTCTACTACAGTAAATCGTGACTATGCATACCTACACGGAACTTCCATGGCTTCACCAAAAGTAGCTGGTATTGCAGGAGTAATTAAGGCTGCTCATCCAGAATTTACACCTTCCCAAGTGCAGGCACTGATTGAAAAGACTGCATTCGATTATGGGAAAAAGGGACATGATCCTCTTTTTGGATCTGGCGAAGCAAATGCGTATACCGCTTTAACAGGAAAATAAACTAAAAAGCCTTGCCCAAAAGAAATGGTAAAAGATTTCTTGGGCAAGGCTTTTTTAGGGAAAGAGGAAATCATTTTGATTTCCTTTTACAGATAAAGTTGCTATTCAATGAAATTTAATCTAAAAGTGAAGAACTAATATAAACAGCTGTACCCCACATGACAATAGCTGAAATTTTATTTAGGACCACTAGGTAATTTCCAGATTTGTCTATTTTCCCTATCATTCTTCCTGTTATGCCCAATCCTGCAAACCATACCCACGAAACGAATATACATGCTACAGCAAATGCAACTTTCTCCCAGCCTATATATTTTACGGAACTTGTTCCGATTACACCAACGGTATCCAAAATGGCATGTGGGTTTAGTAAAGACACTGACATAGCAAAAGATATTTGTTTTTTGTATGAAAAAGCTAATCCTACTTCCTGTACATTTTGAGGCTTAGACCTCCATACAACAAAACCCATGTAGAGTAAAAATAAACTACCAATTATATAAAGAACTGTTTTTATCCAATAAGAACCAAGTACAACGACTGACACTCCTAAGACCGCTATTGAAATAAGCAAAGTATCACAAATAGCTGCAGTAATAATGACTGGCAGTGCCCTCACGAATTTGGGCTGACTTGCACCTTGATTAAAGACAAAAACATTTTGTACCCCTAAAGGTAGGATTAAACCGAATGCTAAGATCATGCCGTGTAAAATTGCTTCTAACATTTTTCTCCCCCTGATATGTAATAACTGCATTGTATTAGATATGATTACATTCGTCTCCAACCAATTGGATGGAATATTACCCAACCAATCATTTATAATTAATCTAAAAATGATAGGGGAGTTCCTTTTGATTGAAAAAGACTGGATCCTAAACAAATCCTCCTTGATTCCACTCCATCAACAAATCTATGAATTTATGAAGAGAAAAATAATAAACGGTGAATGGACGGTTGGAACTAAAATTCCTACTCAACGAGATTTAGCAAAGAAATTCAATGTGAATCGGAGTACCATTGTTTATGCACTTGATGAGTTATCTGCTGATGGGCTAATCGAATCAAAAGTTGGAAGAGGGACTTTTGTGGTCAATAATACGTGGAGTTTACTTGCTTCAGTCCCGCCGCCTGATTGGAACAGCTACGTTAAGTCAGGATCTTACCAACCCAATAACAAAACAATTCAAGAAATTAATAGAGCAGAAATTAATCCAAAAGTAATACGCCTTGGAACAGGAGAACTTTCACCAGAGTTGTTGCCTGTCAAAGAAATGGAACAAATGTTCAAGAGGCATTCTCCCCATACGTTTTCGTTAGGATACTCGGAACCAAAAGGAAGCCTCTATTTAAGAGAAATGATAAGCAATTATTTAAAAACGAAGAAAATAGAAGTTTCCCCTCAATCGATAATGATTGTTTCAGGAGGACTTCAAGCATTGCAATTGATTTCCTTAGGATTATTGCACCGTGAGTCAACCATTTTTCTTGAAACGCCTTCTTATCTAAATTCAGTGCATGTATTTCAATCAGCAGGAATGAACTTACTTGGAATTCCCATGGATGAGGAAGGGATTAGACCCGAGTCGATTGGGAGGTTAAAAAAGCAGCTTAATGGTGCTTTGCTTTATACGATCCCAACTTTCCATAATCCCACGGGGATTTTAATGTCAGGAAATAGAAGAAAGGAGTTGTTGGATGTTTGTAAGAATGAAAAGCTGCCAATTATTGAGGATGATGTCTACGGAGATTTATGGTTTGAGAACCCGCCACCGAATCCATTAAAATCCATTGATGGACAAGGACTTATCTTATACATAGGGAGTATGTCTAAAACTCTGAGTCCTGGTTTACGAATTGGTTGGATCGTTGGACCAGAACCAGTGATAGATCGGTTAGCTGATATAAAAATGCAAACTGATTATGGCTCAAGTTCTTTATCTCAATTCATCGTCGCAGAGTGGCTATCAAGTGGTTTATATGATGAACATGTAAAGAAGATAAGGACAGAACTCAAATTCCGTAGAGATTTCACGCTTGAAATACTAAATAAACATTTTACGCAATTAGCCACATGGAATATCCCACAGGGTGGTTTTTATATTTGGCTGCAAATCAAAAAACAAATTTCAATTAGAAAATTATTTGAAAAAGCACTAAACGAGGGGATTTTACTAAACCCAGGAAATATTTACGACCACAATGATCAATTTCATCTTCGTTTGTCCTATGCCTATGCATCACTTCACGAATTAAAAAAGGGGCTAATAAGACTTTCAGAACTGATTGAAGAAATCTCCAATTAGGCTACTGGGTGCTTGAATTCAAAAAGGGTTGCTGCGGCGATCCTTTTTCTTATTTGAGGGTGGCAGGTTACTTGAATAAGCAAAATATCTTCGAAATGTGGAGCAGGCTAATAGCTTTTTTAAATATTAAGATTATGTAAATATATGTTAATTTTTATTCTTGTCCAATTCGATATTTAATGTTCTGACATACGATGTTCTATCTATTAATTAAGGTGGTGAGCTATTATGTCAGATGGTTATGGCGTTAATTTTGCTTTAATCGTGGTGCTTTTATCCTTTTAATTATTGTCGGTATATCTTTCGTTAAATACTAGTTATAAATAAAACAAATTAAGCCGAACTTTTTATATAGTTCGAGCTATAAGCTCTCAAGGAGGAATGAGTAAAAACATGGAAATTGAAGTCACAATTATCATGCCTTCATATAACCGCTATCCCCTTAATCTGCTTAGCCTTTATGCATTGGAGAAACAGTGCTTTGATTTATCCAAAATGGAAGTGATTTTGATTGATGACGCCTCTACCGACCAGACCCCAAAAATTAAGGAATACTGTCCACCCTACCATTTTCAATATATTCGCAATAGTACCAATGTTGGTGTTGCTGCTTCAAGAAATATTGGACTTAGGCATGCGAGGGGAGAGATTATTATCATTTTGGATGCAGAAACCATCGTTTCCCCTAACTATGTTACCCTTAACCACCAGCATCATCTAACTCATGAGAAATCCGTTGTTATTGCAGGAAGCAAGCGGGGGCGCATTTATACTTTTTTATCCCCGGATTTTACTAATAATCAAATCAACGCGATTTATAAGTGGAGCGAAAAAAATTATCTCTTCAACCAACGACTTAAAGAGATGGTATCGCAAGAACAGACACTTAGTAGCTTAACGACTCATATCAGGCTTTTACAAGAGCCCCAACAAGTGGTTAATAGAGAGGATATTGACGATATAAAAAATTTATACTCGATGGTAAAATACAGAAGTTATGCTCATCATTTATTAAAATACCTTAGGGAACATTTTTATAGCAGCCCATTGCGTTGGATGGCTTGCTTAGGTTTTCTTTCTATTAAAAGAAGTTTTATGGAGCAAGTCGGCGGCTATGAAGAGAATTTCAAAGGATGGGGACCCGAGGATGCTGAGTTTGCTTATAGATTATATAAGGCCAATGCTAATTTTATTATCGAAGATGATTTAGAAACGTTTCATCAAGAACATCCGCCTTCGAAAACGAAGGAGGAAGATATGAACTTAAATCGTCTGTTGTTTCAACTAAAGCACCCGGTTCTTGATGTATCCATTAGAGCCCTGCACTCTATTCATCCAACGGATTATGGACTCATGGAAAAGATTATATTAGAACATCAATCCCTTACTGCAAGCTTTCCCGATGAGTTTCATGAATTTAACCAAGCAATCATAACATTACTTCATCAAATTCGTATAAATATTGCAGAAAACCGTCCCCCTGTTAACCTAGTTCAAAATACCGGGTTCGGCGACGACTCGATTGCAATGGAACGTATCCTGAACGAGAGAGATCACATACAATCCTGTGGTAAATACAATCATCTTGTATGGTTGTTCGATAAACTGAGTACGATCTAAAGATGAGTGGAGCAGGTATTCCATATAGGGGAAGAGGCAATTTTACTGAGCAATCTGGTGCCGACCAGGATAGGTTGACTACAGATAAATGTTGGTCTTTCTATTTCAGTCTGCTAACCTCTCCAAGTATTTCATGCTTCCATTCTAGGAGGCTTTTTCTTATTGTGGGTGGTCTATCTGGAAACTTGAATAAGACATATAAAGGTAGGTAAAACAAATTGTTAAATGTTTTTTGCTTACTTCGTATGTGACATGCGCCCATTTCATACATATGAACTATAGGGATTTCAGTTTAATCATGTGTTTTTCATAACGATAATTAACACTAACCCTAGAAAAGTCTAAAGGTAATTTCCATTCATCAGTTTGACGCACCTGCTGTAAGTAAACCTAAGCATTTGAGGAGAGGTAAATGAAAAACAGGAGGGGCTGAGAATGAAATTCACAATACAGTATATACCACTGAACAAAATCAAACCTGATTTATCGGTGAAAATTACAGAGCACATCAAAAAACTCCAGAGATTAATGTGGGACTGCATGTTTGTTTTGGTTGTCAAAAAAAATCGGAAGGATGACAATTACATCATTGTTAGCGGGCAAGATCGATTTGAATCCCTTAAAAAACACACTAAAAATATTTATGCGCCATGTATAGTCGATAAAAGTAGAAGTTCAAACGGAATGATATCATGGCTTCAGCGTTTCCGAAACAAACAACCCCTAGATGACTTTCCGTTAATGCCGACTAGCTGGTCAATCGTACGCTCCTTTTTGAAACAAGAACCCCGTTTTCAACATCTCTCCCGATCCGAACAGATAAGAGTGCTACTTATAGCAGTTCGGTACAAAAAAACCGTGATTTATTCAATGAAAACAACTTTGAATGAAATTCTAAGAAGTAAAAAGTAATTCATCCTCCAAAGTCAGTTGAAAAAAGAAATTTAAGGACAGCCCGATTTTACTTCAGGATTGAAGTGTAAGCAGGCTGTCCTTAAATTATTTACTTCCAAAGCCTTTTACACCTGATTTGTATCAAAAATATGGTGAGCAGTCATGGACTGTTTTTGATGTAATTTGGGAATGAAGAATATTACATAATGTTGTAACCCCTTGGTGTAATAATTGCTCGTTCATATAGGAGTAACTTACACGCAAGTGATGATTTTCTTGCTCAACCGGATAACACGCTGATCCGGGCAAGAAGGTTAGTTGCTGTTTTTTTGCCTCTATTAGAACATGATTACTATCTAACCAAGAAGGTAAACTGATCCATAGATTTAATCCCCCCTCTGGAATTACCCATGATACGCCATCAGGCATATGTTGTGAAAGTAATTCAAGAACCAAATCACGTCGAATCCTTAAAGCTATTCTCAATTTTTTATAGTGATCCATCATTCTTTTAGAGTTGATAAACGGTAAAATGGATTTTTGGGTAAGTAAAGGACTTCCCAGGTCAGTATTTGCCTTGGCGGCCAATAAACGATTGAATACGGAGCCAGAAGCAGATAATATTCCAATTCTACAACCCGGCGCAAGTGTTTTGCTTAAGCCTCTCAAGTAAATCACATGACCATTATGATCTATACTTTTAATAGGAGCCGGCGGCTTTTTACCAAAGTAAATCTCATTACATGGGTCGTCCTCAATAATAAGGCTCTGGATACTTTGTGCTATATCAAGAATTTGTCTGCGGCGTTTAGAAGTCATAACGGCACCAGTTGGGTTATGAAAAGTGGGAATCGTATAAATAATTTTCGGTTTATGTTTGTCACATAAATTTTGGAGGATATCTACGCGCATTCCGTCCTTATCAACAGGTACAGTGAGTATCGTAGCTCCTCTCCCTCGAAAAACATCAATCGCTCCTGGATAGGTAGGAGCTTCCATTACTACTACATCTCCCGGCCCCACAAATGTACGGGCAACAAGATCAATCCCTTGTTGTGAACCACTTGTAACTAAAATGTTCTCAGGTGTAGAAGGAACTCCTGAACTTTTCAAATACTCAACCATTTCCTTTCTAAGATGTGTGTCTCCTTGAATCTCTCCGTATTGAGACAATATTCTGGGGTTTTCCGAAAGCATTTGGTGAATTTCACGTTCTAAATATCGATTAGGAAGAAGTCCGGGATCAACCATAGAAGAGGAAAGGTTAATCTTTTCAGGGACAAGATGAAATCGGCCAAATTGTGATCTAGGTAAATAATCTTGAACAGATAGCTGCCAATCAAACGAAAAAATCTCTTCTTTTCTTTCCTCTACCGCGATTCTTTTCACTTTTACAAACGTTCCTTTTCCTTGGACAGAAGTGATAAACCCATCTTGCTCCAATTGCTGGTAGGCCTTCACAGCTGTAACCAAACTAACTCCAAGTTGTTTCGATAAGATGCGCACAGAAGGTAATTGTAACCCTTCTTGCAATAGTCCTGAACGGATGCGATCCACAATCGATTGATATATTTGCTTTGATAGTGAAACATCAGCATTTCGTTGAATTTCGATTTGCATCATGAATATCCCCTTAGTGTTATACATTTGTATTGAGTGTTATATAGTGCTCAATATAAAATACCCATAAATAATTAATTTACATTATAACACTAGGAGGGAATTATAAATGAAATATTTTGTTATCGATGCCTTTGCAGAAAAAGTTTTTGAAGGAAATCCAGCCGGAGTATGTATTATGACAGATTGGATTCCAGACGAGATCATGCAGAAAATAGCGATTGAAAATAATTTATCGGAAACGGCATTTGCGCTAAAGGAAGAGAAAAAATATCGGCTTCGCTGGTTTACTCCAGGCGGGGAAATCAACCTTTGCGGTCACGCTACGTTAGCTACCGCGTATGTCATTATGAACTATATAGAAAAGCAAGTAGAGACCGTCCAATTCGATACGATGAGTGGGGTGCTGACAGTAAACAAATTAGGGGAATTGTATGAAATGGATTTCCCAGCTGTTCCATCAGAAGAATTGCCTATCACGGAACAGATGATCGATGCTTTGGGAGTTAGGCCCGTAGAAACCTATTTAAATAGAGACTTAGTATTTGTATTAGAATCAGAAGAAGCTGTGAAAAATGCCAATCCTGACTTTTCAAAATTAGAAAAATTACCAGAAGGTCTTGGCGTCTGTATTACCGCAAAAGGAAGCGAATATGATTTTGTTTCTAGAGGATTTTTTCCAAAGTTAAAAATCAACGAGGATCCCGTGACTGGTTCTTTGCACTGCAGCTTGATTCCATTCTGGTCCGAAAGATTAGAAAAACGAGAGATGGTCGCAAAGCAGTTATCCAGTAGAGGCGGTACGCTATATTGTAAACATGAAGGTACACGAGTGAAGATGGCAGGAAAAGCAGCACTCTATTCGATCGCTGATTTACATATCGGATATTGACAATGAAAAAATTGAAATATAGCGAAATGAATGAAGGAAAATGGATCAATTAAAAGCGGTATTTTTTGCCGCTTTTCCACACACCATTCCAGTGTTGACAAGTGGGATCTATTAATTTATTCTGAATATTCACAACAACTGGAGGGTAAGGAATTGAGACGTATTCATTATAGTTGGTTTATTTTATTGATAACATTCTTTTCTATTATTGTAGCAGGAATTGTTCGCTCCTCATCAGGAGTGTTAATTGTCCCATTTGAAAATGCGTTCGGATGGGATCGTTCATTAATCTCCATTGCCTTTGCGATTAACCTTCTATTATACGGGATTTCTGGTCCTTTTATGGCTGCGCTGCTGGAGGAAATTGGATTAAAGAAAATGATGATTTTGGCTATGACAACGCTAATGGTCGGTGTTTTGCTCACCCTTTTTATGGTGAAACCATGGCAATTACTTTTAATTTGGGGATTGATTATCGGCTTAGGATCTGGGTTATTCTTAACGATATTAAGCCCATATGTTGCGAATCATTGGTTTGAAAAAAGAAGAGGACTTGCAGTTGGCATTTTGACCGCAAGTACTGCGACTGGACAATTAATCCTACTTCCGTTGTTAGCTATTATTATAGAAACGTATTCGTGGAAATGGGCGATTGGTTTTATTCTTATCCTTAGCTTTATTATGTTGTTAATCATCCTATTATTTATGAAAAATTCACCAAAAGATGTAGGACTCCTTCCATATGGACTTGAAGAAGAATCACCTGTGAAGCAAGTAGTCCAAAAGAATAACCCCATAATAATAGCCTTTCGCACTTTATTTGAAGCGGTAAAAGTGAAGGAATTTTGGTTATTATCAGGCAGCTTTTTTATATGCGGACTTTCGACTAGTGGATTAATAGGTACTCATTTCATCTCTTATTGTATAGGTTTTGGATTTACTGCTGTTACAGCGGCCTCTATGCTTTCTTTTATGGGGATTTTCGATTTAATTGGAACCACTCTTTCTGGTTGGTTATCAGACCGGTTCGATAACCGTTGGTTACTGTTTTGGTATTATAGTCTAAGAGGGGCCTCACTTGTATTTCTTCCTTTTGCACTAAATGAGGGTTCTATTTCTCTACTTATTATTTTTTCTGTGTTTTATGGATTAGATTGGATTGCGACTGTACCGCCAACTGTTAACATTTCACGGCAAATCTTTGGAATTGAAAAAAGTGTAGTTGTATATGGCTGGATCTTTGCATCCCACCAATTAGGTTCAGCTGTGGCCGCAGGTGGAGCCGGGATCATATATAATATCTTCACCTCTTATACATGGGCATTTGTTCTTGCAGGAATGTTTTGTTTATTAGCAAGTCTATTTGTAATAGTGATAAAAAAACAAAAAATAAAAGTTGAAGTAAGTCAATCTTAAAATACCTAGATTATTAATATAATTTTTCCAAAAATAAGAGGCTGTCATTGCAGCCTTTTTTTACTAAGATTATTTTGGTAAGTCATTCACTTCGTTTGCGACTCGTATTCCTGATTCAATTGCACCTTGTATCCAACCGTGGGTAAGTGAAGTATGTTCACCAGCAAAGTGCACTCTTCCCTCAGCTGTTGAAATATAAGGATAAAGCTCCGAATCCTGTCCAGGTTCAAAAGAAGTAAATGCTCCGCAAGAAAAAGGATTCTTACTCCAGCTAAAAGAAGTTCCTGTAACGAACTCTGAATAAACTTGAGGTCCATAAATTTCTGCTAAGTTCATTAAAGCATAGTGGAGCTGCTCTTTTTCCGGCAGGCTCTCTAATGTTAATGCCTCATCTGCCCATAAATAGCTAGCTATAATTACTGCGGGACCAGGGGTACCAATGCCATAACTCGGGTAAAACGTGAAGCGAATGGGCAGGTCCGTTATCGATTTACCACCCTGTTGACCTTCTTTTTCCCAAAACCTACTTTTAAACTCGATTCCTATTTTTGTTGATCCCATATAATTAAGTTCGCGAATCGCGACCCTTTTATAATAGGAAATAGAATCGTATGGATCGAATTTTACAAATCGTAAGGTCGAAAAAGGTATTGTCACTATAGCAAGATCACCAGGTATCATGAAATTCTCGGCGGTTAGTTGATGTTTACAATGAATGGTTACACTATTTTGATATTGAGATATTTTCATCATCTTTTGGTTGAATACAATATTCTCTTTTAATTGCGGTAAAAAGGCAAGAGGCAATCGGTCCATGCCACCTGTTATTTCATAGAAAGCCTTAGATGATATTAGGATGATGATCTCTCGTAATACTTCAATAAAGGTCATCCCCATAAATGCTTCCAAATCAAGAAGCACACCAATCATATCAATCGCTCCGATTGAAAAATAAGAGTTTAAGAAAGTACCAAAGGCTAGACTGCTATATTGTTTTTCTATTAGCGGCCAATTCTTTACAGGATCTTGGTTAATAAAATTGATAATTGGTTGTAGGACAGAAAGCAAAAGTTCTTGAGACGATTTTCCTCTTTCATTGGGAGCAACTGGGAATTTTAATATGCTTGGATTACCTTCATAAACATTTAGGCGTGTTTTGGTGCCGTTTACGTAGAGGATGTCGCTTGGAGTCCGGTTAATAAATAGATTGGTAGGCAACTTAAATTTATTAATATATTCAAAGGATAAATGATGTGTATCAGGAATACGCATAGCTCCGGCATTGAAATATAAGTTCTCACTAAAGGGAGCACGCAATGTGTAAACACGTCCTCCAATTCTATTATTCGCTTCCAGAATGGTGACATTATGTCCAGCTTCCTTTAATAAAGATGCCGCGACGAGTCCAGCCATGCCTGCTCCGATAATAATAATATGTTTAGGAGATTGTGATGTTTTAAGACCATTCCTAATGATTGACATCATTTGATGATCAGTTAGTTGAGAATTCATTTAATGTGGCATCCTCCCTTGCTTTTCCAAAAAATGACTTATTGCATTATATACAAATAAAAGGATGCATATGTACTATTTTCCTGTTTGGTCATTACTCTTTCTGTCGAGAACAGCTGTGGCTTCGGCATAACGAAAATCAACCATTATTGTATTTATTTTACTGAACGTATGTGCTATAACCTATTTAGATTAAAAAGATGGTCTGATTAAAAAGGGGGGCACCGTAATGAGAGTTGAGCAGAAAGAATTTCATGTTCAAAATTTACGTTATGTTATCAGGTCTGCAATGGAGAATGATGCGAAGAACTTGTCTGAATTAAGATTGCAAATAGATGGAGAAACAGAAAATTTAGATAGAGAAAAAGGCGAAGCGTACATAGATGAATCAAGTTTCATACAGATCATTAAAGAAGATACAGAAAGTAATAGCAACCTATTTCTAGTGGTTGAAGTTAATGATAGAATTGTAGGTTTTTCAAGATGTGAAGGGAACAAATTGAAAAGATTTTCTCATAAGGTAGAATTTGGAGTCTGTGTAGTAAAAGAATATTGGGGATATGGTATTGGAAAAAACCTTTTAAAGGAAACTGTTCAATGGTCAGACTTCAATGGTATAAAGAAAATAACTTTGAATGTTCTCGAAACGAATGCTAATGCAATAAAGCTTTATGAAAATCTGGGTTTTGAAGTGGAAGGTATTTTAAAAAAAGACAAATTGCTTTCTGACGGAAACTACTATAATACCATAATGATGGGGAGGGTTAATGAGTGAGGATAGGAGAACAATCCGATCTCAATATATTATCTGTATATAGGAAATGGTATAAACTAGATTAACCTAATGAAAGATAAAAATGCTATTATGATAGTAATTAGGAAATTACTATTGCTAAGGAGAACTAGATGAAAACTAATGTTCTGTTTGACACTAATAAAATCGATCGTAAGACATTGCCGTATTATTATGACTATGGAAAAATTGTTTCTACACTTCAGGAGAAACTTATGGACGAAGTGGGAATCGATTTTCACATGTACTCGGATGAAGATACCTCGAATGAGATATGGGATATCCTAGAGGAAGACTTGAAGGAGGAATCTCCCGAAGTACAATTGATTTGTCATGTTTATAAAGAAGGGGAGACCAAAACGATCTCATCTAACCATACCGATAAAGCGATGGAGCTGATTGTTAAACCACGGATCACCAACGGTCTTTTTTACTATCCAAATTATGAGGTTGCGCTCGCAAGATTGGTCATTTTTCAAAGTGACGGAGAAATGACTCGGGATTTCATTTTTGCCAAAAATGATGCTTGCTTAGTCGCCTTTCTTAAATATGTACTAAAAAGAAAAAGAGATTATATTAAAAACTACGTGACTGTTTTTACAGATACAGAAGATGGGGTAGAAACAGAGATTGATAGTATTACTACTTTGGTAAGAAGAGAAGATGTATTTTTAGAGGATTCTTTAAAGAGAGAAATTTATCGATCGATTGACGAATTCTTTTCGGAAAGCGGTCAGTTTTTCAAAACCTATGATATTCCCTACAAACGCGGGATACTTCTCTACGGAAAACCTGGGAATGGAAAGACCACTCTTGTGAAATCTATCGCCAGCAGCATTAATGCTCCGGTAGCGTATTGGCAGATCACTGAATTTTCATCAAGCTATACGATTAAAGAGGTCTTTACTTCTGTATTAAAATTGACACCATTAGTGTTAGTCATTGAAGATATTGATTCCATGCCAGCAAGTGTCCGGTCCGTCTTCCTGAACATATTAGACGGTGCCACCTCGAAGGAAGGAATCTTCATCATCGGGACAACGAATTATCCGGAAAAAATAGATCCTGCCCTTATGAACCGCTCTGGCCGGTTTGACCGGGCATATGAGATCCATGTACCGACGAAAGAGCTTCGCTATCAGTATCTATTAAACAAGAATATTGCTCGAATTCTTTCAGTGGAAGAGATTCAGCAAGTCGTTGATTCAACAAAGGATTTCTCATATGCACAGCTCAATGAATTGTATACATCGATTGCCCTTGAATGGCATTACGAACAGCAGGTTGATGTGAAGAGACTTTGTGCGGACTTAAAATCACTGCAGCAGAAACAGCAAAAACAAGAATGGGACCAAGCTCTTGCCTCTGCATCGATCGGATTTTCTGGGTTTGGAGATGATTAACCTTGGTGATTCCACACTAGTAAACCAAATGAGAGAGAAGATTGCTGATGAGAGTGATAGGTATTGATTTATCTGGTCCAAGTAATCATAAAGATACTGTTTTGACGGTATTTGAATTACAAAATGATCAATTAAATTTTATTAAGTTAATGAGCAATATTGGGGATCTGGACATTTTAAAAGAAATAGAGACTCAAAGTCAAATAGGTGAAGTCGTTATTGGAATGGATGCCCCTTTATCTTATCAGGATGGCGGAGGAGATAGACAAGGGGATAAACAATTGAGACAGTTTATTGTCTCTCTTGGGATGAAGCCTGGATCAATCATGCCGCCAACTTTAAATCGAATGGTTTATCTTACACTACGAGGAATAAAACTTAGTAGAGAAATAGGGTATCTATCTTCTAGTTATCCGATTTCAATCGTGGAAGTGCATCCAGGTGCAGTGATTGGCTCAAGACTCTCGCAAGAAGAATTGGTGTATGTTTTGAGTTACAAACAAAGTCTATCAGCGAGAAGTTGGATTCGGAACTGGCTTGGTGAGCAAAAGTTAACTAAGCTTCCTGTTTTTATTGATGAGGAAAGTCATTTAATTGATGCCTGTGCAGCAGCATTAGGGGCCTGGCATTGGAAGGATCCATCCTTGCAGCCAAAGTGGTCAATTCCTGCGAATCCTCCACTGCATCCGTATGATTATTGTTGTTAA
Source organism: Neobacillus sp. BF23-41 (assembly GCF_041106275.1). Taxonomy (NCBI): domain Bacteria; kingdom Bacillati; phylum Bacillota; class Bacilli; order Caryophanales; family Bacillaceae; genus Neobacillus; species Neobacillus sp. BF23-41. Next base: position 110,759 of record NZ_JBGBPR010000005.1, on the reverse strand, counting down.
TGGTTATTCTGCCACAGTACTGGAAACTGTGGCGTTTTTTTATTTGTCTGTACAGCGAGAGAATTGTATGATGCCTCTTGAATGGTGAAAATTAATTCAGCGGTAACTAGTGGAAGCTACTAATGCTCGAGGATGTTAAAAAATCAATTCAGATGGATTCAAAGGAGTCGTCTTAAGCTTGTGGGAGAGTGGATACAGAAGACAAAAAAGTCCCCGGGATTTTTCTAATAAACCACTGACCGAATCTTTGCTTGCTATGCTGAAAATCATATTGGCAGGAGACGAAGGGGACTAATGACTATTTCCATTAGTTGGTACTAAGCATAGAGTGGAGGGGAAAGGGAGGAATCTTCCAGTTTTAATTGATTTATTCTTTAGTTTAAATCTCGGCAATATTTTAATAGGAAGGTCAAATCACTTTATTAAGCCATATACAAGTATTCACTGAATTAATAGAATATTTTATTTATTTATCTCTTGTCAATTCTCTGAAAATTGCATATAATTAATTTTACCACTACTAATAACTTGTTTTCCTCGAAGAAGTGTTTGCTACTAGATATAATAAAAAATGAGTGCCCCACATGTTTCGGGACACTCTTCTAATGTAAAAGAAATTCCTCATTGATTAGACTTTCTCTATAATTAGTTGGATCGTTCTTCTAACCAGTCGGATATGGTTGGATAAGTTATTTTTGTTGCTTGACTGCCATAAGTAATGGAGGTATGCCCAACAGGTAAAACTTTAAATTGTTTATCTTCACTAGATATCTTGTTCATCAATGCTTCAACCTGATGCGGTGGGGCAATGAGGTCGTTCTTCCCAGCTAAGTTGAGCACATTTGCCTTGATATTTTCAAGTTTGACCTTTTGACCACGAATAACCATTTCACCTTTTATCAGTTTGTTTTTTTGATAAAAGTCTCTAATCCACTGACGGTAGGCTTCACCAGGGAATAAAATTCCGTCGTTTAACCATTTTCGCAGTAATTTAAAGCTCTTTATGAAATTTTCATTGTCAGCACGCTCAACAAGACTAATAAATGGTCCAAAGTTGGTTCCCATTGGATTGATCATTTTGTTTCCAAAGTCAATCATTTCTGGTGGAATTACACCAAGGGTTTCTACCACTTTATCAATATTAAAAAATCGCTCATCTAACATCGCACCATATGCGCCGCTATTTTGAAAATCAAAAGGACTAGTCATAAAGATGAGGTTGCGGATTGGCAATTCAGGGTGTAATGCCGCAAATGCAGACGTGATCGTTCCACCCATGCAATAGCCAAGGATCGATACTTCCTCAACATTAGACCTTCTCATTACTTTACGAACGGCACGTGGTATATAGTCCATAATATAATCATCCAGTTTCATATGTCTATCTTCGTAACCTGGTGTACCCCAGTCAAGAAGGTAAACATCAAACCCACGTTCAACCAAAAATTCTATTAAACTGCCACCCTTGGTTAGATCCAATATATATGGTTTATTAATTAGAGCATAAACTAATAGAAGTGGAGTTTTATGTTTTTTTGGGTGATCGGATATATACCGATAGAGCTTCGCTTTATTTCTAGTCCAAACAACTTCTTTCGGTGTAGGTGCTACTTCCGGTTCGGGATCGGTCGTTAACACTTGAGATGCCCTCATTACACGTTGGGACATCTCTTGATACTTTTGAGGTGTAGCCTCTAGCATCTCATTCCATTCTTTTAGCATTTGAGCGTTAATGACTGTTCACTCCTTAAATGATATATTTACTCTTTAAATATATAAAGAGGTTTGTACATTCATGACACTTACATGTAAAGTCCACCGTTAATATTTAATTGCTGACCAGTAATATAGTCACCATCTTTACATAGGAAAACAACACCACGAGCGATTTCTTCTGGTTTGCCTAGGCGTTTTTGTGGTACTTTTTCAACGATTCCTGCAAGAACTTTTTCAGGAATGGCTTGGACCATCTCGGTTCCAATAAATCCTGGGCAAATCGCATTAACTGTTACTTTACTTCTAGCAAGTTCAAGAGCTAGAGATTTAGTGTATCCAATTAGTCCTGCTTTTGCTGCAGCATAGTTTGTTTGTCCAAACCCGCCTGCTTGCCCAATAATGGACGAAATGTTGATGATGCGGCCTGCATCTGATTCAAGAAGATAAGGTAATGCTGCAGATGTATTGTTGAAAACACTGTTTAAATTAACATCAATTACTTTTTTCCAATCTTCTTCTTTCAATTTTTTGAACGTGCTATCTCTAGTAATTCCTGCATTATTAATCAGGATATCTAATTTGCCATAATGGTTGATTGTTTCTTGTACAAGGTATGCTGCTTCATTACTTTCTGAAACATCTGCTTGAACTGCGTATGCTTCTCCGCCAAATTCATTTATTTCTGCGACTACTTTATCTGCTAGTTCTTTACGAATATTATAGTTAATAACAACTTTCGCGCCGTTTTTAGCCAGTTCCAATGCAATTGATGCACCGATTCCTCTGCTGCCGCCTGTTACGATTGCTACTTTATCTTTTAATTCTGTCATTGTTGTCCACCCCATCTATTGTAGTTGTAAAAATAATCCAGATAGTTTACTAAATTACTTGGTTTTACATGCATTATGTAATGCGTTTCTATTTCGCTTTTTCTGGTGTTTTTAACAAATTAATGATTTGATTCATTTTATTATCTAAATTCTTCATATCTTTTTTTAAATTCGACAATTCTACCTTAAATGACTCTTGGTCTTGGTTATCCAAATTCTCTTCCAATCTTTCTTCTAATTCATCTACTTTTGCATCGACATTAACAATCAGCGAAGAAAGGTTGGCAATGTCATTTCGAGATGGTACATTCATAAATTCTAAATATTTTAACGTTGATTCATCAATCATTTTTTTTAATTGAAGATTCATCTCCAATACCTGACCCATCCCTTGAGAAGGGAAATCATTGCTAACTTTCTCATCGAAAAACTTACTGGAGTGTGAATAAAGATCTTTCCACATATCATAAAAATTAAAGTCTGTGCTCATTTTTTTTCCTCCTACATTTGTTTTGTTGACCTATCCATCATACTAACTTCATCGAAATTTTAAAAGGAGAAAGATTAAAAATTATCAAAATACATTTCTTCATTTTTTGACAAATTTCTCACTTTCTTGCGAATTGTAAAGTAATTTAACAAGAGTGATAATTAGCGATAATCCATCATAATATGGGTAAAAATGGATTTAATTTTGTCCAAAGCCTAGTATCATTGCCACTTTTTTGTTTTGGATTTCTTTTCTCATTTGCCTAGGGATGATGATGAAAGTGCAGAGGTCTATTCTGAAAAGAAAAAAACGAGGTGATATATTTTGGAGTTTAGTGAAAAGGTTGTGTTAATTACAGGTGGTGCACAGGGGATCGGAAAAGAAACAGCTAAACAATTTCTCCAAGAGGGTGCAAATGTCGTAATCTGTGATTATGATGAGTCGGCTGGTAAATCTGCTTTAGAAGAATTGAATCATGAAAAAGTAGAATTTTATAAAGTCGATGTAACGGACAGCACCCAGATAGAAGAAATGGTTCAATCCACAATAGGTAATCATGGCCGAATCGATATCTTAATTAACAATGCCGGAATTACACTTGATGGTTTTTTAACAAAGATGGAGGAATCGGATTGGGAAAGAGTCATTTCTGTCAATCTATCAGGTGTTTTTAAATGTACGAAGGCTGTAGCTCCTACTATGTTAAAGCAGGGGTCGGGCGTTATTCTTAACGCATCTTCCGTCGTTGGTTTATATGGGAATATTGGTCAAACGAATTATGCTGCGACAAAGGCGGGCGTCATCGGGCTGACGAAAAGCTGGGCAAAAGAATTTGGCCCTAAGGGGATCCGAGTCAATGCAGTTGCTCCAGGTTTCATTGAAACAGGTATGACTGCAGCGGTGCCAGATAAGGTACTTCAATTTATGAAGGAAAAGACTCCACTTAGGAAGCTTGGCAAACCAGAAGATATTGCCGCAGCGTATGTATTCTTAGCTTCGGATAAGGCGAATTATATTAACGGAACCATCTTAAGTGTGGATGGCGGATTAGTTATTTAAACAATATAGCTGCAAATTGAGGGAGAAAATAATGATTTTCTCTCTTTTTGGTTTATTATGGTAACCGCTATTACTAAATTACTATATTACAATATATGGAGGTTCGGTCATATTCTTATCGTCCATTCAATTGTTCAAATGCCAAGTTAGTATAAACTCAAAAATTTTTCTACAAAACATGTCAATTTATACTAAAGTTAAACAGAATTTTTTTGCCTGTTTTTTTTTAATATTTTCAATCGATGTAATTACACCTTTTGCTTTGCTAATAGTGGATTCTCTAAGCCTTTTTTAAAGGGGATAAACGTTGAATATGTCAGGATAAGGTCTTAATTTTTTAATAGCGATAAATAAAAAAACTCTGAATTTGTCGAATAGTTTGTCATGAAAAATACCGAGAAATGTAGTAAAATTTGTGAGGAATTATTATTCAAATACATAAATCACTTTTTGGGGGAAATCAGAATGACTGTAAATGAAGTTGTAATCGTAAGTGCGGTAAGAACAGCAATTGGTACTTTTTTAGGAAGTTTAGAAAATGTTTCTGCTACACAGTTAGGGACTACTGTAATTAAAGCTGCCATTCAAAAAGCTGGAATTAATCCAAATGATGTAGATGAAGTGATCATGGGGAATGTTTTACAAGCAGGAGCGGGCCAAAATCCAGCAAGACAAGCTTCCCTCGCTGCAGGAATTCCTCAAGAGGTACCAGCAATGACAATTAATAAGGTCTGTGGATCAGGATTAAAGGCTGTTCACTTAGCAACACAAGCGATTCTTGCGGGTGAGTCAGAAGTAGTTATTGCAGGCGGAATGGAGAATATGAGTCAAGCTCCATATCTGTTAAAAGGCGGTCGTAATGGATTTAAAATGGGCGATCAGAAAATTTTAGACAGTATGATTAAAGACGGATTATGGTGTGCTGAAAATGACTATCATATGGGAATTACAGCTGAAAATCTTGCTGAGAAATATGAAATCACACGTGCTGAACAAGATGAATTTGCAGCATGGAGTCAGCAAAAGGCTCAAGCAGCGATTGAATCCAATCGATTTGCTGATGAAATTGTCCCTGTTGAGGTACCTGGGCGCAAAGGACAAGTGACATTATTCAGCCAAGATGAGTTCCCACGCTTTGGAACGACAGCAGAAGGATTAGGTAAACTTCGTCCTGCATTTAAAAAGGATGGATCCGTTACTGCTGCTAACGCTTCAGGAATTAACGATGGCGCGGCAGCATTTGTTGTTATGAGCCGTAAAAAGGCAGAGGAATTAGGCGTAACCCCTCTAGTAACCATTAAAGCGAATGCTTCTGCAGGTGTGGATCCGAGTATTATGGGAATTGGTCCTGTCCCTGCTGTTAAAAAAGCTCTAAAAACAGCGTCTTTATCTTTAGAAGACATTGAATTAATTGAAGCAAACGAAGCATTTGCTGCACAATCTATTGCAGTAGATCGCGAGCTTCAATTTAATAAAGAAAAGTTAAATGTAAATGGTGGTGCGATTGCACTTGGTCACCCAATCGGTGCTAGTGGAGCAAGAATTTTGGTAAGTTTAATTCATGAAATGAAGAAAAGAGAAAACCGCTATGGTTTAGCTACGTTATGTATCGGTGGAGGACAAGGTGTAGCAACCATTATCGAAAATGTTAAGTAAGAATGAATAAAAATTGTAAAAAATGTCTTGGAGGAAACTCCGAGGCATTTTTTTTTTGAGGTAATTTTTACCTTAAATAAAAATAAAATGCATGGTGATGATATAGAAGTAATTTAAACCAAAAGGAGAGATTCTCATGCCACAAATTGATGTAAATCAACTAAACCAAGCAAAAGCAAATGTAACACTAACCCAAGAATTGTTAACAAAAGCAATTGAAAAAGCAAATTCCGATCCTACTCTCGCCCAGGAAGCGATGAAACAGGCATCAAACGAAATTTCGTCTGCTTTAACGGCCGTAACACAAGTACAAAACACATCTAAAGCCCAATCCACAGAATGATAAAATAGTTTTACCAAATATTACTGTGTAAAATAGTTGTCCCATGCAATGCTAGATACCTGATAAATCAAAGAACACCCCATAGAAATGGGGCGTTCTTTGTCAATATGAACGAAATCATCTTTCGATTTCAATATGTTGAAAGCCATTTTTGGTGGCATACACTTCATACCATTTGTAATTTGGGGTTTTGAACCATTCGTACTGCGGCAAATAAACCAAATATCTTACATTGCCATCGGCATCAAACATTGTTTTAAATATTTTTACCGGTCCAATTCCAAATGTTTGATCTAAATAACCTTCCATGCCATCTCTGACAATATTTTTTTTATCTTCCTTTTCTTGCTTATGAAGCCTCATCAGCCCATCAATAAAAAGACTCAATAAGATTAGAGTAATAGCAATTAAAACGAATATTAGTAAATTGAACAAAAGAACAACCTCCTAAACTTTTATGTATAGATTCCGATAAATAAATAGACAATGCTCCTTTTCTTTTAATAGATTCACTACGATTGTACATCCGATTGTTAAAAGAAGATGTGATGAAAAATACATATAAGCGACTTTCTTAAGAATTATTCGACTGTAATAAAGGAAAAAAATAGATTTATGTCGAATTTTTACAAAACGGCAAAGGCAAATTTATTTAAGGGGGAATTTGATGATATTGGAAGCAGTTATGCTTAAGGTTAGACCAGGAATGGAAGAGGAATATGAGGAAGCATTTCGTCGGGCATCAGAAATCATTGCATCGATGAAAGGTTACATATCTCACGAATTACAACGCTGTATAGAAGTTAAAGGGAAATATTTATTATTGGTAAAGTGGGAAACATTAGAAGACCATACAGTTGGGTTTAGGCAATCAAATGAGTATCAAGAATGGAAAAAACAGTTACATCGTTTTTATGACCCATTTCCCACTGTTGAACATTTTGAAAATATTCGACTTTGATAGGTGTTATTATTTTTGTTCATTCTTAATATCAATATAAACATTTCCTCCTGTTCCAACTACAGCATATGAGATATCAATAACAGAAAGATTTCTTTTTATTAACTCAGACATTAACCATTTTTCCTTACTAGGGAGGTAGAATGTTGATAAATTACAATGGACGAAAATTTGTTTCAGTCAAAAATACAGCTAACGGTGAGGTTTCATTAGAATCATTTTTTGAGTACCAACAAGAGGGAAACATACTTTCAGCTACATATTATGGAGGAGACATTGTAAAAGGATCACTTATTGGAATAGTTGAGGAAAATGGAAGTTTACAGTTTAGATATAACCATGTAAATACAAAGAACGAAATAAGAGGCGGACAATGTTTCTCTACGCCAGAAACTCTGCCAGATGGAAGAATTAGATTACATGAGAAGTGGAAATGGACAGATTCCGACCAAAGTGAAGGGGAATCTATTATTGAAGAAGTTAAATCAAAATAAATAATTTAATTCAGGTGGAACAATGGAAAATACTATTATTATTGATAATATGCAAAATGAGGATTGGGATCAGGTTCGTGAAATCTACCAAGAAGGAATTGCGACTGGAAATGCAACATTTCAAAAAGAGCCTCCTACATGGGAAGATTGGGATATGGGGCATATCTTAGAGTGTCGTCTTGTCGCACGTTTAGATGGTAAAGTTCTAGGTTGGGCGGCGTTAAGCCCAGTTTCAAGCCGATGTGTTTATGCCGGTGTGGCTGAGGTTAGTATTTATGTTGGACAAAATAGTAAGGGAAAGGGTATTGGTAGTAAGCTATTAAAATCTTTAATTGAAATTAGTGAACAGTACGGGTACTGGACATTACAATCTGGGATTTTTCCTGAAAATATATCCAGTCTCAAATTACATCTTAAGTTTGGGTTTCGGAAAGTTGGAAGGCGAGATCGTATTGGAAAAATGGATGGCGTATGGCGTGATACGATATTGTTAGAAAGAAGAAGTCATTCAGTTGGAATTAATTAAGATTGTTTAATAGCAAGTGCGATGCATTAAAAAAGCATCGCACTTTCCTTGTTAACTATATAATTTTCAAGGTTTAATTTAATAAGGGGGAGATTTAATGGAGTTTAGTGGTGCATCGGCTTACGACAATGATCAATTTTTTGAAAATTACATCACACGAAGAAATCGTGAGGGAAGTCCCAATAATATGATTGAAAAGCCTATCTTGCTTGAACTAATTGGTGATATAGAAGGAAAAAAGGTGTTAGATTTAGGTTGTGGTGACGCTAAATTTGGTATTGAACTCCTGCAAAAAAGATGTATTTCGTACGACGGAGTAGAAGGCTCAAAAAATATGGTAAAAGAAGCTACTAAGAATCTAAATGGTTCGTTGGGAAAAGTACATTTTTCATCAATGGAAACATGGGATTTTCAACCAGATCAATATGATCTAATTTTGTCACGATTAGCTCTCCATTATTTAGCAGACTTAAAGGATCTATTTAAAGGAGTTCATTATTCTCTTACAGAAAACGGAAGATTCATATTCAGTGTCCAGCATCCATTATTACTTTCATCCATAAAAAGTGCAGAGGCATCATCCTTAAAAACAGATTGGATCGTCGATGATTATTTTACTGATGGTAAAAGGGTTGAGCCGTGGATAGATAAAAATGTTGTTAAATATCATCGAACAACTGAAGAATACTATCAACTTTTAAAACAAACTGGATTTAAGATTGATGATTTAAGAGAAGGCACTCCAAGGCCAGAAGAATTTAGGAATGAAAGTGAGTATAAACGAAGGATGAGGATTCCGCTCTTTTTAATATTTTCTTGTGTACAATAGCAGCTAAACTTCCAAAAGAATCCTATATCAAGAAAAAAGCTTGCAGACTCATCTAGAAGCTAGATGGTGTCTGCAAGCATGAGGGTGCTGCCGGAAAAAGTGTTTTTCAATCCTTATTTCATACCATTAAAACTTACAGCTATTTGAGCTCCCACAACTGCATTGTTTTTAACTAAAGCAATGTTTGCATCCAGGCTCTTACCTTCAGTTAATTCTTTCACCTTACCTAGTAAGAATGGGGTTACATTTTTACCGGATATGTGTTTTTCTTCTGCTTCTTTTAAAGCTGCTTCAATTACGTTAGTAATGGTTTTTTCATCCATAGCGAATTCTTCAGGTATTGGGTTGGCAATCACAGCTCCGCCTTTTAGGTTTAAATCCCATTTAACTTTTAACGTCGAGGCGATTGTTTCCGCATCGTCTGCACGGAAGTTCACTGAGAATTCGCTATTGCGCGTATAGAAGGCAGGGAGTACATCGGTTTGATAACCAATAACAGGTACGCCTTTTGTTTCAAGATATTCCATTGTTAACCCTAAATCTAGAATCGATTTGGCGCCTGCACAAATGACAGCCACATTGGTTTGTCCGAGCTCTTCTAGGTCTGCAGAGATATCCATGGTAGTCTCTGCACCACGGTGAGCACCGCCAATACCACCAGTTACGAAGATATTAATTCCTGCAGCCTCGGCACAAATCATCGTTGCGGCTACTGTTGTTGCCCCCAATTTTTTTGTAGCGAGTAAATAAGCTAAATCACGTCTAGATGCTTTTGCTACATCTGTACTCTTACCGAACATTTCTAGCTCTTCGTCGGATAATCCAATTTTAATTTTTCCATCAACGATTGCAATTGTTGCCGGAACAGCACCATTATCACGGATAATTTGTTCCACTTCACGTGCGGTTTTCACATTTTGTGGGTATGGCATTCCATGAGAGATAATTGTAGACTCTAAGGCAACGATTGGTTTTCCTTGTTCCTTGGCGATACGTACTTCTTCAGATAATGTAATGTATTGTTTCATGATAATTCCTCCATGTCTTTTTGTAGTTGTTCTGCTGATAAATCCTGTCTAACTGTATAAGATGATTGCAATGTTTTAGAAGCATTCATGCTCCCAGCTTTAGCAATTTCGACCAACGATTTACCTTCTAACCAAGAGTAAATAACAGCGGAGGAAAAAGCGTCTCCTGCACCCGTTACATCGACGACTTCAGTAATTTCAATAGAAGGTACATGAAAAATTCCTTCTTTTTTATTACCTATCATCGAGCCTTGTTTTCCATTCGTAATAACCACATTGGCTATCCCTAGTGCCAGCCATTTTTCTAGTGCGTTCTTCCAATCTTCCTCATTCTTGATTTCAGTTTGGAAGTAAGTTTCAGATTCATCTCGGTTCGTAATGAGCCACGCAACACCTTCTAAATTATCTGGTAATCGATTCATCTTTGGTGATGAAACGGGTATTAACACAATCGGTAAATCATGGCTATTTGCGAAATGACACAAGAATTGAATCGTTTCTTTCGGACAGTTTAAATCGACCATAATACATTTGGCGTGACTTAATTGTATGTCATGTTTAAGCAGTAAATCAGGTGTGATGGCCTCATACACTTCCATATCCGCTAACGCAATAACTAATTCTCCGCTAGAGTCTAAAACAGCCGTGTAGGAACCTGTTGATTTTTCAGGAAATTGGGTCACGGTTTCTAAGTTCATGTAAAGAGACGATGAATCTTCAATGACCGACCAGTCCTTATCGGTGCCGCATGTAGAAATAAGTGATACGTCCATTCCAAGTCGCCCTAGATTTTCAGCGATATTCCGGGCAACCCCGCCGGCATTCTGAGTGGCGTAAATCGGATTGGAAGTACCTAACTGGGCTTTGTCTTTGATATGGAATTTACGGTCAATATTAGCCCCGCCTATACAAATAACATGTTGTGATTCACTAAGAATATAAGCTCTGCCTAGAATATTACCTTTTTTAATTAAGCCAGAAATAATATTTGCAATGGAAGGCCTAGATAAGCCTAATATTTCAGCAAGTTCTTGCTGAGAAACATAGGGGTTCTTACGTATTAAATCGATAATCAATTGTTCTTTATCATTCATTCTTTCAGGCACAAACTCACCCCATTTAATCTTCCTAATCAGTACGATTACTTTGGACTAAAAGTTTTTAATTCTTTACGTGATTCAGGAACTTTTACATCACCTGATTTAATCTTTTCAACCCATTCTTTTATGGCAGCTTCAATTTCTGCTTTGTTTGTAGCTTTTGCATTGATAGGGGCTAAGCCAACACCATCTTCTGCTAAACCAAATAGCGCAACTTCGCCTCCCGGGAAATTACCTTCTTTTGTTTTTGTTGCCAGTTCTTTAACAGCTACATCAACACGTTTTAAAGCAGATGTAAGAACCACATCTTTACCCATATCAGCTTGATCGCGGTCTACACCGATAGCCCAAATATCTTTGCCAGGTTCTTTTGCTTTTCGGTCATTTGCTTCTTTGAATAAACCGACACCAGTTCCCCCTGCGGAGTGGAAAATCACGTCCGCACCAGATGAATACATTTTAGAAGCGATTGTTTGACCAAGTTCTGCCTTGTCAAACGCACCTGCATATTGCACGTCCACTTTTACCTCAGGTTTAGCAGCTTTAACCCCGGCTAAAAAACCAATTTCGAAACGTTCAACCACTGGAATTTCCATGCCGCCAATAAATCCGATATGGTTAGATTTTGTTGTTTTAGCCGCTGCAATTCCAGCAAGGAATCCAGCTTCTTGCTCTTTGAACAAAATACTTGCAACGTTTGGCTGCTTTACTTCAGCATCAACGATTGCAAATTTGGAATCTTTTTGCTGGGTTGCAATTTCCTCAACTGCTGCTGGCATCAAGAAGCCGATCGCATAAACTAAGTCAAATCCTTCACGAGCAAGTTTATTTAAGTTTGTTGTATAATCGGCATCCGATTTGGATTGAAGGTAATCGTAACCGCTTTTACCTTTTTTTAAACCGTTTTCTTCTCCAAAACTTTTGAGACCTTCCCAAGATGATTGGTTAAATGATTTGTCATCAACACCCCCGATATCAGTCACCATTGCAGCAGTGAAAGTTTGATCATTCCCACCGCCTTTGTTGTCATTACTTTTTCCACAAGCTCCTAACAGTGTACCTGCAGCAAGAACAAGTGATAGTGCCATTCCAACTTTTTGTTTTTTCAAAATATGTACCCCCTTATGATGTTTGCTTGGTTAAGAAAAATGGCCTTATAAACTTTTGTTTAAAGGCTAAACTTATGTTTGAATTATACATCCTACCAGAAGTTAGGTCAACCTATATATAAAGGCATTTCATTCAATTGGTAGGAAAATAAGGAGGAATTATTAATGGGAAATTAAAAGCATCTTTAAGCGGCACTTATGAAGGACAAATCTATAGCTTCAGCGTAGACCTATGTCCTTCATAAAGGATAATTGTGCCCGTCACCATAGAAAAAAGGAGTCGTCGGTAACAATTAGGGGTTAATTGTGCCCGTCACCAAAGGAAAAAGGAGTCCACGGTAACAATTAGGGTTAATTGTGCCCGCCACCATAGGAAAAAGGAGTCCACGGTAACAATTAGAGGTTAATTATGCTCGTCACGATAGAAAAAAGGAGTCGTCGGTAACAATTAGGGTTAATTGTGCCCGCCACCATAGGAAAAAGGAGTCCACGGTAACAATTAGGGTTAATTGTGCCCGCCACCATAGGAAAAAGGAGTCCACGGTAACAAT
>NZ_JBGBPR010000005.1:38181-97967 GCF_041106275.1 Neobacillus sp. BF23-41 | reverse complement strand
TAGAGGTTAATTGTACCCGTCATCATAGAAAAAAGGAGTCGTCGGTAAAGATTAATGGTTATCAAAATCCGGTTCATTTAGACCTGAAACGAGTGCGTCTCGAGCGGCTTCTAAACTTAGTTTAATGAAAAAGAGCTGCCCGTTAAGTCGATCATTTTTACCGCTTAACAGAATTGCTTGGTCAAGGTAGTTAATGGTATCTTCCGTCTTATCTAATGCCAGTGAGATACGGTTATCGGATAGTTGAATAAGGTGTTGGTTATCTTGGCTTTGGGGAGCAATAGGGGCATTTGGAAAAACGGGATCACTAGGAAAATAAGTATCGAAAGGTAAAGCTTTCATGGCAAGATAAGCCTCTGTGAGATTATCGACGACATCTTGGTAGAATTGTATTTTAATTGGATTTGGTGGTAAAGGAAATGCGGACATTTCTAAAAAAAGGATTAAGGCACTATCGGCATATCGAATGGCCTGTACCGTGTAAGCCAAGGCTGTTCTAACATTTGTAACTAAGTTAGAATACATTTATTTCACTCCCAAACTGTTGAATTGTTTTAGTGTATGTAAATAAGACGAGCCCGTAAAGGACACTTAGGTAAATTTATTTACTCAGGCTGAAAACATTTTACTGGAATAATTTTGTAATAAAACAGGAATGTTACACCTATATTATGTAAAGGAAGAATGATTTGAAACCCACCCGTATTCTACCAGAATGACAAAGTAATAAATTCAAGATAAAATCTAATAATCATTAGTCGAGAGTGGCTTAAACTGTCACTCTTTTTGTAATGCTAGAAATAATACTGTCAGAATTATTAACGAAAATAACTAAGGAGCTGTATTCGCAGATCCATTTGGCATTTAGGAAGTGGGATATATTAATATGTTAAAAATTCGAAACGTAAAAATGGAAGATTTACCCGAACTAATAGTAATTGAACATCTTTGCTTTACAAAAGAAGAGGCTGCGACGAAGGAAGCATTTGAAAAGCGCATTCAATTTATTTCAGATAGTTTTTTTGTAGCTGAAGAGGAGGGCGTGATTGCTGGTCTTGTTAATGGTCCTGTCATTAATCAAGCACACATTACAGATGACCTCTTTAGTGATATAAGGGAGAACCCTGTGTCTGGCGGGCATCAAAGTATTTTAGGATTAGCGGTGTCCCCGTATTTTCAAAAACGAGGTGTGGCATCAGCGTTACTTGCACATATAGAAACAGAAGCAAGTGAAAAAAATCGTGAGACGATGACCCTCACCTGTAAAGCTGACTTAATTCGCTTCTATGAAAACCATGGATACCTCAACAATGGTGTTTCAAGCTCCCACCATGGCGGAGTGATTTGGTACAACATGAGTAAAAAATTAGTATGAATGTTTGGGTGATTTAATTAACCATATAGAAAAAACTTACAGAAAAAGGAATGAAAAAAGACGATTCGGGACCGAATCGTCTTTTTGATTAGGATAAATTTATACATTTAGCTTGGCATTTCCGCGATCAGTACCTTTGTTGCTCATTTTTCAAGCAAATAATAAAAATATATAATCGCATTCAAAGTTAGAGATGTTTTTGGTTCATTAATATCAGGGCTATACATACATATAAAGTAGGATGCGAGAAAAGGGACAACATCAATGGGGTGAATGATTGTTTATTGGGACAAGCACCGGAAGTATAGAATTTGAACTGAGAAGCTTAAAGTAAAAAAAGTAATGGAAAGGGAGAAAAAATGGAATTTCTACAGGAAATTATCAATAGTTATAGTTCATTTTTTTCACTAGAAGCATTTGAAAAGGTATTTTCTAATCCAGCTAGTTGGGGAGTCATTGGGACTCTTGTTGTTCTTGAAGGGCTATTATCTGCCGATAACGCCCTTGTTTTAGCTATTTTAGTGAAAAAATTACCTAAAGATCAACGAAAGAAAGCCCTATTCTACGGTATTTTTGGTGCGTATCTTTTCCGAATTTTAGCAATAGGTGTAGGAGTTACTTTAATTAATGTTGGTTGGATAAAAATTGTAGGCGGTCATTACTTACTTTGGATTGTCATTCAAAACTTTATCAAGAATAATGAAGGCGAAGATGAAGTCCCAAATAAAAAAATGGGATTTTGGAGAACCGTGTTAACGGTTGAGTTAATGGACATTGCCTTTAGTTTGGACAGTGTAATTGCGGCATTTGGAGTTTCTAATCAAGAGTGGGTTCTCTTTCTAGGTGGTGTGATCGGGATTTTAATGATGCGAGGGGTAGCTCAACTATTCCTAACATTGATTGAAAAGGTTCCTGAAGTAGAAACTACCGCGTTTATCTTAATTGCGATAATCGCGATAAAAATGATCATTTCTGCATTTGGATACCAATTAGATGAATTTGTTTTCTTTTCCATATTAATTGCGGTATTCTCAGGTACATTCCTGGTTCATTCAGTCAGGAAAAATTCCGGAAAAGAAAAAACCCTTTAATTAAAATATCAAGCTCAAAAGATCAGGAATCCTGGTCTTTTTTTTGTGGTAGAAAGAAAAGCTATTCTTTCATAGAATCCATATATTTCTGTATACAAAAATTTCGGAAGTGAAAATAAATGAACAGTATGTTATTATTAACCAAAATAAAATGATCATTGGTAAGGAAGAAAATTGGTACTAATTTGATCAAACATTGGAGATGGAATGCATGCTAAACTGGAAGCGGAATTTATGGGTACTTTGGGTTGGGGTCTTTTTTACAGCCGCAAGCTTTTCCATGGTCATTCCCTTTTTACCAATTTTTCTTCTGCAAATTGGTGTGCACGAACATACGGAAATGTGGTCAGGATTATTATTTAGTTCCGCCTTTTTTGCAGGAGCGATTGCATCCCCATTTTGGGGGAGGATGGCAGATAAGTATGGAAGAAAACCGATGATTATCCGTGCAGGATTTGTCCTCTTTGTCATCTATACGTTAATGGCTTTTGTTACGAATCCCTATGAAATATTAGTTCTGCGTATTTTGCAAGGATTACTTAGTGGATTCATTCCTGGTTCAATCGCTTTGATAGGGACCAATACTCCTAATAATAAAGTAGGGTATGCCCTTTCCTTGATTTCTACCGCATCGGCATCAGGAACGATTCTTGGTCCCTTGTTAGGTGGGGGGATTTCTCATTTAGTCGGAAATCGCTGGGCCTTTGCGACTGCAGGTATGATTGTTTTCATTGCCACACTCCTCATCATTTTTTGGGTAGTTGAGGAAAATTTCACTCCAAGTAAGGTTCGGGGTTCTATTAAGACTGACTTTAAAGTAGCGTTGTCCAATCGCCCTTTTTTACTCGTCCTTATTCTAACTGTTCTCACTAGTTGTTCGGTGATGACTATTGAGCCCGTGCTCCCCTTATATATCGTGAAACTGGGTGGGTCGTCTGAAAATGCCTCATTATTAGCGGGTGTAGTGTTCTCTTTGCCTGGAATCGCTAGTGCTCTTTTTGCTCCAATATGGGGGAAATGGGCGGACAAAGTTGGATTTCAACGTGTTTTATTTATCGGGTTATTGGGCGGCGGATTAGGAACAATTGCTCAAGTTTTATTTAGTGAGATTTGGGGATTTTCGTTCATTCGCTTTGTATTTGGGATATTTTTCTGTGCAGTCTTCCCAGCGTTAAATGGGCTCGTTGTAAAGTCGACCCCAGAGGATTTCCGTGGCAGAGCATTTAGTTTGAATCAAACTGCTAACCAACTAGGCGGGATGATTGGGCCGATGATTGGTGGGTTCCTTGGTGGAATGTTCCCGGTTCAAAGTGTATTTATCGTAACAGGTATCTTATTATTAATTGCTACCAGTATGGCTTTTTGGAATGGTAATAACTTAAACAGTAGGGCGCTAAAGAGAAAAGCACTTTCCTGAATGATTCATTGATCATAAACCCTCTTATCTATTGCGGATAAGAGGGTATTTTGTGTTTAATTAGAAGTATAGAAGATTTATAAATAACTTGGCGCAATAGCTGATTTACATAAAAGGATGTGAAGGAATGTCTAGTCAAATAAAAGAAAACAACACTAATCTTAAAAAATTTAGTGCGGACTGTGAAAATTGTTTTGGATTATGCTGTGTTGCGCTGCCCTATGCTAAATCGGCTGATTTTGCATTTGATAAAGAAGCAGGTACTCCTTGTCCCAATTTACAGTCAGATTATCGTTGTGGTATCCATAAAAATCTCAGAAAAGAAGGATTTAGAGGCTGTGTTGGATATGAATGCTTTGGTGCAGGTCAAAAGGTATCACAAGTGACATACAATGGAAGGGATTGGCGGGATGACCCAGCCATAGCTAAAGAAATGTTTAATGTATTTCCAATTATGCAACAACTTCACGAGATGCTTTGTTACTTAAATGAAGCGCTTAGCTTAGAAGATGCACAGCCTATCCATAAAGATTTGCAGTCAGTACTAGAAGAAACGGAGCATTTTACCCATCTGAATCCAAAATCTATCATAGAGCTTAATGTACAAGCGCATCGAGTGGTCGTTAATGATTTACTTCTCCGCACTAGTGAACTTGTCCGTGCTAAAGTTTCACCTAAGAAAGACATTAGAAGGGGGAAAGACCTTTTTGGTGCAAAATTAAAAGGTGTTGACCTAAAGGGAGCTAATTTAAGAGGAGCGTTGCTAATTGCGGCGGATCTCCGGAAATCTGATATGAGAGTAACAGATCTGATTGGTGCAGACTTTAGAGATGCTGATATACGTGGTGCTGATCTCACCGGAAGTATCTTTCTCACACAAGCACAAGTCAATTCGGCATTGGGAGATAGTACTACCAAATTACCATCTGCTTTAAGAATTCCAGATCATTGGATAAAAGTTGGGTAATAACATGATTTTTGAAATATGCACAAAAAAATCCACCTGAATTTGACATGGTGGATTTTTTGAATTAATTATTGAATGTTATAACTCGTATTCTAAACACTGTTTAACAATCATGATGTTTATTTAGATGCAGTGGAGGTGGGATTAACCAGCCTTTTTCTTTGTTCAAGCGAAGGACTTTCGCTCCGAGTGCTGCCTTTTGAATATGAAATTGACCATACATCATTGCAACATCTTCTCTAATGGATTTACCTATAATCTGGCTGCAAGCAACTAAACCAGCAGCTAAATCTGCTGAAAGTGTAGCGGCAATGGCTGGATCCGGGATTCTTGCTCCAACCGGGATCTCTTCTAGGCATGCTTCTGGCGGCTCGGGTGCTGCAGGTGGTAATCCAATACCATTTTCTTTTAAAAGTTCTTCCACTTGTTTCTTTTGCTGCTGGCAGGTTTCAATCGCTTCAACTAATAATTTTTTTAAATCATCGTCCCCGGTATGGTTTAACATCGTTTGATAACCAGCTATCATACTATTTCCGACTAATTGAGAAGCCCAAATATCAAAGACTTCACCGTAATGTAAAGGTTCTTCCTTAGGATTTCCACTTAAAATTCCCATTGTTGCCCTCCTCAGTGTATAAGAAATTTTATTCATCTCCAAGTGCCACCTTTCTTTAAGCACAGCACGAAAATAGTTTATCCGAATCATTAAACATTAATGTATAGAACTCCTTAATGATATTGAAAAGAGAATATTAACCTCAAACATGTTGCAAAATACCAATAATGAAAATTTAGGAGTTGGCATGTTTGGGAAAAAAGGGGACTCAAATTCCGGTTAAGGAAAAGTTTGAAGATAATATAGAATACTTAATAAAAGAATTACGAATTGGAAAAAGCTTTGATGTGATTCATCGACCGTTGGAATACGGAGGACTCCGGTTCGGGATGTTTTTGATAGATGGTTTTGCTTCAGCTAATCTCTTACTTTTAATTATGAAGGAAATTGAGAAACGCAAACCAGAGGATTTTGGAAATAATCCCATTGATAAGCTATTTAAAAGTTTTATTCCTCATGTAGAGGTGAATACATCAGATGATTTAGAGGAAGTTATAGCCCAAATTCTTGCAGGACAAACTGCAGTAGTTGTAGAAGGCGGGAAACAAGTAATCCTGATTGATTCACGTGAATATCCAATCCGTTCTCCTCAGGAACCAGATATTGAACGGGTTGTACGGGGACCCCGTGATGGCTTTGTTGAAACGATTGTATTTAACTTAGCGTTAATTCGCAGGCGTGTACGGGATCGCTCCCTTGTAATGGAATACGTCCAAGTAGGAAAGCGATCCAAAACAGATATTGCATTAGTATACATAGATAGCATTGTTGACCCGGATAATGTAAAAATGTTAAGAAATGAACTTGAAAAAATATCCATAGATGGGATTCCTATGGCGGAAAAAACGATTGAAGAATTTGTATTTGGCCGAAATTATAATCCATATCCATTAGTTCGATACACAGAAAGATCAGATACAAGTGCCGTTCATTTAATGGAAGGCCATGTATTAATAGTGGTGGATGGGTCACCTAGTGTAATGATTTGTCCAGCAACCTATTGGCATCACCTGCAGCATGCTGAGGAATATCGTCAAAAGCCGGTAATTGGGATTTTTTTACGATGGGCACGATTTGTCGCTGTGTTATCCTCCTTATTTCTCTTACCACTTTGGTACACTTATGCGACAAATGAACAATTACTCTCCGATCGATGGAAGTTTATCGGTGTAGAAGATCAAGGGGAGATTGGATTAATCTGGCAATTTCTCATTGCTGAAGTCGGAATCGAAATTTTGCGAATGGCAGCTATTCATACCCCGAATGCCCTTGCTACAGCACTTGGTATCGTTTCTGCAATTATCATTGGAGATGTAGCTGTAAAGGTAGGGATTTTTACTCATGAGGTCGTCCTATATGTGGCTGTTGCTGCAATTGGAACTTTTGCCACACCAAGTTATGAGTTAAGCCTTGCCAATCGACTTTTTCGGGTTTTCTTTTTAATCATGGTTGCTTTATTTAAAGTTCCAGGGTTGATCATAGGAATCACGTTATGGATCATGCTCCTTGTTGAAACTAAGAGCATGAATACACCTTTTTTGTATCCGTTTATTCCATTTAATCCTCGAGATTTTCGGATAATGCTCTCTCGGACGCCAATCCCGCTTAATAATACAAGGGCTGCAATCCTAACGCCACAAGATAGAACAAGGCAATAAAAATAAAGTCTATCAAATTTGATAGACTTTTTAGCTGTTACAGAAGTTAATTGCTTATATTAAATTAGTTTAAACCCACTAATCAAAATCATCAGTGCCATAATGGTTCTTAGAGGTTTTGCAGGTACCTTAGAGGATAAGGTGCTTCCTAAAATAACGCCGGGGATTGACCCCATTAATAGGTTAAACACTAATAGATAATCAACATTGCCGATTCCTGCGTGCATAATCCCTGCAGCGGAGACTAATAAAAAGGCATGAGCGATATCTGTTCCGACCAATTCTGGAGTTCTCAATCTGTACAAGTAAATCATAGCTAATGCAAACAATGAACCAGATCCTATCGATGTCAAGCCTACAATAAAACCTAATATAGCACCAATCAGAATGGTTAAGCTCCGTTTTTCATGGATCGGCTTCTTTTGAAAATGATTCCATTCTAATTTATTTTTCATAAATGTTTTAAACAAGGTAGTCAATGCTACCAATATTAAAACGTAACCTAATGCGTGTTTAATCACCACTTCTTGATTATGAAAAAAAGAATCAAATAAATGGAGAATTCCTACTGCACAGATCGCACTTGGAATACTCCCAATAGCTAGATACTTTACTAACTTGAAGTTTATAGTCTTCTGCCTCCAATGTTGAATTGAACCAAAAAGTTTAGTTATGGAGTTATAAACAAGATCAGTACCTACCGCAATTGAAGGGCTGATACCTAATAAAATTAAAATTGGTGTCAACAAAGCGGCCCCTCCAACACCTGTTAATCCGACCATAAAGCCGATTAAAAGACCCATTACAATGATCCCCATGCTCATTCACGCACACCCCGAATATCTAATCTAATGTTGATTTATAACATTAAAATATGAAAGAGTTAGACACCTGTGACATGGAAGGTATGCCAAAAAAAAAGTGGACCCAGCTTGGAGTCCACCTAAATCATCATTTATCTTTTTCTTCTTCATTCAAATTTATTTTTTTACATCCGACATATAAACAAGAGAAAATATCTAATCCGGGCCGAGCCTTAGCTAATCCTTTTATATAAGGTGTGACTAAATCCTTAAAATCCGCTCCGACTTCTATTTCTTCTAAAATTCCATAAACATAAAGCTTTTTTTCATCAAATAGAAGAGCCACGTTTCCTACTGCTTTGTTTTTTCCATCCACCACATTTAATACCTGAAACTGCGGTGTGATTACCTCAGGAGAAAAATAAATTTGCAATGACATCTACTCCTTTTTATCTTGCTCCATTGTCAAGTAAACTCTCCTAAACGGACCTTTTTCAATTTTATGTGAAAGATAATTTTTCAAACAAGGAATCACTTTCTTCTGAAGGCTCCTTTTTAGCAACATGGATGAGCATCATGGAAAGCAATCCACATAACAATGTTAAACCTGCTGTAGATAAGAACATCCCTGAACGGGACCATTCCATTAATGCCCCAAAAATAGGTGGACCAATGGCAACACCTAAAAATCTAACGGATCCATAGAGGGAGGTAACGAATCCACGCCGGTCTGCCGGTACGGAACCAGTAATAAAGCTATTGATACAAGGAAGAACGAGACCAGTTCCAATACTGCTTATGACTAAGACAGCAAAAAATGGAAGTAAATTTGTAAAGAAGACCAATGATGCAAAGGAAGCAGTCATTAATAAACAGCCAATGACGATTAATCTTTTCATTACCTTCATTTTTTTTCCAATATTACTGCCTGTAAAATAGGAGGTTGTTGTCATAAATAATAGGGGGATCGCTAAAATGGCACCTTTTAGTAAACCATCAATCTGATGATCTTTCTCGAGAATATCGGATATATAAAACAAAATCCCAAATAGTGTAAAAAGGCAGGAGGAACCTGTGAAATAAGCGGCAAATAACCAGCGTCCTTCTGTTTTGAAAACAGAAACAAGGCCCTTTACATATTTTCCTAAAGGGGGAGGTTCTTTCTCTGCTTTCTTTTCCTTGATAAAAAAGATGGTAAAGAGGACTGATAGGGCACAAAAAATCGGAAAGGCAAAAAATGCTGCGTACCAAAACAGAAGAGCTAGTAGCGAACCGATAATTGGGCTGATTACTTTCCCGAATCCATTCGACGCTTCCACTAAACCTAAAACTTTACTTTGTTCTCCACCCTTAAATAAATCGCCTGCCAATGCCATGGCAATTGGAGCCGTACCGGCAGCACCCATTCCTTGCAAAATCCTCCCTGCTATAATCCATGTATAAGAATTGGAGAACCAGGCAGCTGCAGCTCCAGCTAAAAGGCCTCCGCTGCCATATAAAATAAGTGCTGGGATAATAATCGCTTTCCGTGAAAATCGGTCAGATAAATATCCTAATACAGGTATAGATATTGCCGCTGCAATCGAAAATACAGAGATAATTAAGCTAGTCTGAAATTGAGTTATATTCAGTTCTGATTTCATTTTTGGGAGAATTGGGATTAGCATTGAGTTTCCTAACACTAAAATAAGCGGGATTGAACTGATTGCAGTAATCGTCAAGCCTTTATGCTTTTGCTTCGGCAATGTATGTACACCCCTAACTGTAAAATTAAGCCCTATTATTGTTTGGAATGAGACAGCAGATTATACAATCGCAATTGCTTACTTCCTAGGAATAATGCCCATTATATACACATTCACCCATTTTTCGAATAATCTATTCTAGAAAAATAGAGGAGGCGCATTCCCTATGAGTTTTTTAACCATTCCTGAAAGGACTTCAGGAAGTAGATCATACGGTCTAACATCTGTGATCGATTCGGGGACCCCGCTAGGAGAATTAAAGAATATTTTATCTGATTATGGCAGCTTTATTGATATAGCTAAGATCGGGATTGGTTCAGCATATGTAACGCCAAACATAAAGGAAAAGGTTCAGCTTTACAAGGAATATCATATTAGGACTTATTGTGGCGGTACATTATTTGAAAAATGCTTTTACCAAAAAAAAATTCCTGAATACTTATCCTTTTTACAGGATTTAGGGATTGAATGGCTTGAAATATCTAATGGGACACTAGATATTCCGATAAATGAACGCCTCCGTTTAATTTCACAATTAAAAAATGACTTTCATATCATCGCCGAGGTTGGTTCCAAAGATCCTAATCAGGAAATGTCTATTTCTGGGTGGAAAGAAGAAATATCGATCTTCTTAGAAGCCGGATGTGAATATGTGATTACAGAAGGGAGGGAATCTGGGACATCAGGTATTTATGAAAAATGTGGTGATCTTAAGTCCGATTTAATACAAGAGTTGGTCAGCGATGTTGACAGCAAAAAAATCATCTTTGAAGCACCATCGGCAAAACATCAAATGTATTTTATTAAAGAAATTGGACCGAATGTCAATTTAGGAAATGTGAAAATACGAGATGTTCTAATATTAGAAGCGCAACGCTGTGGTCTAAGAAGTGAAACATTTTTTTTGGAGGGAAATGAATGCAAATAACGCTAATCAGACATCTTCCCACAGAATGGAATAAAAAAACCTGGCTGCAAGGCAGGAGAGATATAGAACTATCCCCATTAACTGATGAATTATATTTAGGAATCGCAGAGAATGCGCAGAGGCTAAAAAAGTTGTCACCATTTGAACTTGTTTTAGCCAGCACCTTGAAACGAACTCATCAAACAGCTCAGTTGTATGGCCACGCATGCCAAACAGAGGGCTTATTAGATGAATTAGATTTTGGTCCTTTTGAAGGGCGTCCAAAGGAAGAACTTTTCGAGAAATATCGTGAGCTTTGGATTCATAATCCAAAAGATCTCGTGTTAGGAGAAAGTATTAAGAATTTGGAAGAAAGGGTTGTTTTGTTTATCGAAAAATATAAGAAGTTGTCCAATATTTTAGTGTTCGGCCATGGATCGTGGATTAGGGCAATGATTTCATATTCGCAGTTTGGCGATGTTAATCATATGAATAAAATAATCGTCGAAAACAATGCCTGTATTACACTCGCATTGAACTCCAATCTTCGAGAATAGAAAGTCGAGGTGACCTTACTTGTCTGAACTGTTGACGTATGAAAATTGGGATGAAAAAAAGGTAGGTACCCTTTTGGACCATCCTCGTGATTTTCTAGATATTTTAAAATGGGCATACCAAAATTATGGAGACAGAATTGTCTATTCGTGCAGCTTTGGCGCAGAGGGAATGGTCTTAATCGATTTAATTCATAAAGTAAATAAACATGCGAAAATAATTTTCCTCGATACCGGCCTACACTTTCCAGAAACTTATCAATTAATTGAGGAAGTTAGGAACAGCTACCCATCGCTGCAGATCGATCTTATTAAACCAAGGATATCGTTGGATGAACAAACCAAATGGTATGGAGACGAATTGTGGCAGAGTAACCCCAATCTGTGCTGTCATTTAAGAAAGGTGGTTCCTCTTAAGGAAGCATTACAGGATGCTGAAGCATGGATCTCAGGTCTAAGGCGAGATCAATCCCCCACAAGGAGTAACACCCAATATATAAATAAGGATGAAAAATTTAAGAAAATAAAAATTTGCCCCCTTATTCACTGGTCATGGGAAGACATTATGACTTATATCCATCTAAATCATTTACCCTACAATCCCTTACACGATAAAGGGTACCCAAGTATTGGCTGTGCTCCCTGTACAAAGCCTATCGCAGATTCAAGAGACTCCCGTTCCGGACGGTGGGCTGGTCAATCGAAAACTGAATGCGGACTCCATGAAACATAATAGGCCACAAAGGCAAATTCAAGAGATTAGGGAGGGAGTAAAATGAGTGAAAGTGTCCCCCATGGGGGTGAATTGGTAAATAGGATCAACCTAAATACTCCAATTGATTACACTCGTAATTATGTAGAACTAGGAAATTTAGAATTAAGTGATTTGGAGTTAATTGCAAATGGTGCATATAGCCCGCTTACTGGGTTTATGGGGATAACTGACTATAATTCAGTCGTTAGAAATATGAGATTGTCCGATGGACTCCCGTGGTCGTTACCGATTACATTAGCTATCACCAAAGATAAAGCGAAGGAACTTAAAACCGGTGAGATGATCAATCTAATCCATAATGGCACTGTGTATGGTGTAATGGATGTGATGGAATTATTTATCCCTGATAAAAAGTTTGAAGCTGAGATGGTATACAGAACAACCGATATTCATCACCCAGGGGTTAAAAGGCTGTTAGAACGACCGGATATCTATCTCGGAGGTCCCATTACCCTGATAAAAAGACCTGAGAAAAGAAAATTTGAAAGCTATTATTTGGACCCCATCCAAACAAGGAAGCAGTTTAGGAGATTAGGATGGAATACGGTAGTTGGTTTCCAAACTAGAAATCCCGTGCACCGGGCCCATGAATATATTCAAAAAACAGCATTAGAGACTGTCGATGGGCTTTTCTTAAATCCGTTGATGGGTGAGACAAAATCGGATGATATTCCCGGCGAAATCCGTATGAAAAGCTATCAAGTCTTAATCGAAAATTATTACCCGAAAGATCGGGTGTTCCTTTCTGTTTTTCCTGCCGCGATGAGATATGCTGGACCTAGGGAAGCAATTTTTCATGCCGTCGTCCGGAAAAATTTTGGATGTACTCATTTTATAGTAGGGAGAGATCATGCCGGAGTAGGAAACTATTATGGAACATATGATGCCCAAAAAATATTTAGTCACTTCACTGACGAAGAACTCGGCATTAAACCGCTCTTTTTTGAACATAGCTTTTATTGTAAAAAATGCGAAAACATGGCCTCTGAAAAAACATGTCCTCATGATTCACAGCAACACGTAATTTTATCAGGCACAAAGGTTAGAGGTATGTTAAAAAACGGGGAACAGCCGCCAAAGGAATTTAGCCGTCCTGAAGTGGTCGAAATTCTAATCCAAGGAATGAAAGAAGCTTACTTAGATGAAACCCGCCGTTTGGAGACCCCTTAAGGCGAACCATTTGTAGAATTTAAAGGAAGAGAAGATTCTCTAGGGATCTTCTTATCTTTTTCTCCAATTTGTTGTTAGGAATCTTATTTTTTGTAATTTTAATTCAAAAATAAAATCAATAATATTCGTCGAAAAGAATTGGCAAATAACCGCGAAAATAACAATTTTATAATCAATCACAAGGGCGGTTAATAAAAAAATCAAAAAGTTTATTCCCATCATTACTTTTCCAGGACTCCATTTCTTATAGGAAGCGATCATTAATGCTGGAATGACCATTCCGCCGCTGGATGCCCCCGCTCGAATCAATAATCCTACACCAATACCAAAGAAAACACTTCCACATAGTATATCCACCATAATATGGATATGAAGATGTGGAACTAGGGCTGTTAGAAAAGTTACGGTTGTGGAGGTAATAGCAACCGAAAGAATCGTTCGAATGGTCCAGGTGTATCCAAAATACTTTAATGCGAAAAGTAGAAAAACAATATTAGATAGCCATAAAGAGAAACCAAGAGATAAATGAAACCAGTGATTTACCAAGATCGCAAGTCCTGCTGCCCCGCCGGAAGGGATGGAGTGAGGAAATAAAAACAAGGACATCGACATGCCCTGAAGGGTAGCCCCAAATAAAATGCAGAAATAGGTTAAATAAGTTCTTTTCATAGTTTAAAGAAATAAACCATATCAATTGTATTTTTCAATTCCACATAAATACCTCCTCAGGACTATCACTCCTTGTCCATTTTATGAGAAGAAAAAAAGGAATATGTAGAATGTTTTTTCAACGTGATAATATCAAGATAAAAGGAGCGCCTGTTCAATTTATCGGGGTGTTCTTTTCTTTGGTATTAATTATGTAATTACATATAACTTATCATAATAGGAAAAGATGGTAATAGGTATTTTCCGTATGGAGGTAAATTATTAATGGATAAAGAAAAACAAATAAAGCTGACCACAGGAGAGATGGCTCAATTGTGGGCGCAATACATGAATGATAGTGGAAGTAAATGTGTTCTGACGCATTTTTTAGAAAAAGCTGAGGATGAAGAGATTAGACCTGTTATAGAATTTGCATTAAATCTTTCAAAAACTCATTTACAAAAATTAACATCTATTTTCGTAGAGGAAAACTTTGTAGTTCCGAATGGCTTTAAGGTTGATGAGCATGTAAATTTAGCCTCTTCTAAACTATTTTCTGATAGTTTTGTGTTAGAGTTTATTAATCAGATGGCAAAAATTGGACTTACCAATTATGCTGCCAGTGTTGCATCATCTATAAGAGATGACATTACAGATTATTATATGGAATGCACGACAGAGACAATGCAATTATATAAGTTGTCAAAGGATTTGTTATTGTTAAAAGGACTATTTGTAAAGACCCCTTATATGCAGGAGATGGATCATGTTGAATATGTAAAAAGGCAAGGATTTATGTTAGATGTGTTTGGGGAAAAAAGACCGTTAATCGTAGCTGAAATCAGTAATCTTTACGCAAACCTTCAAAGAAATGCATTAGGAGCTGCCACGCTAGCTGGCTTTAGTCAGGTTGCAAAAGATAAGGAAGTGAAACAATTCTTTCTAAGAGGAATAAAAATTGCAAATAAACACATCAAATTATTTGCTTCAAAATTGGAGGAAAGTTATCTGCCCGTCCCCAAGACATTGGCATCAGAAGTAACGAGCAGTACGGATCAAACGTTTTCTGATCAGCTCATGATGTTTTTTACATCGGGTTTGATTGCCTTGAGTGTGGGTTTCTATGGGACAGGAGTTGCTCAAAGTCCTCGGATGGATTTAGGTGTTATGTATAACCGATTGTCTTTAGAAGTTCAATTGTTTTCTGAGGATGGTTCAAATATCCTGATCGATAACGAGTGGTTAGAACAGCCTCCAATGGCATTAGATCGAGACGAATTAGCACAAAAAAAAGATCCAACTGACTAGTATGATAACTTAAAAAGGGCCTGAGTGCAGTACTATGATTAGGTCCTTCGAATTACTTAATATTTTTTCTTGTGTAATAGGCAAGTAAAAAACATATTATTGGAAGGAAAGCAATTAGTCTAAACCAATTTTCAGCACCAATGAAATAAAGGGATGGCACCACTAAGGAAATTCCACTGATTAATAACGCTTTCCAGGATTTTTTACCTACTCCCCATACTAGGAAAATCAATGAAATCCCAATTAATAACCATAAAACAAAACCCACCCAATAGAAACCCATAAAATCCCCCTTAAATTCTCGTTTCTACATAAAATAATATATGTCTGTTAACTTCTTTTCTATTGTTATTATATTTTTCTTAATTTAGGTAGGGAATCTTTTGAACCTCTTATTTGGGTATATTTATATGAATTTATTAATAAGAATAGAACGAATGAAGTATTTACTGGGGGGTTTTTGAATGAATGGGAATGAAAACTTACAACATCCTGATACAGGTGTTACATCCGGAATGTTTGTTGAGCGATCGTTAAATGAAATACGTTTTTGGTCTAGGATCATGAAAGAACATTCTTTATTTCTTCGATTAGGCTTTAGAGCAGAGGATACTCAACTAATCCAAGAGGCTAATCAATTTTATCAATTGTTTGAACGCATCGAACAAACTGCACATTCCACTTCCAATCAAGCAGATCCTGAACAAATAAGAAGATTTAATTCGGAAGTACAACAAGCTGCAACCAGCATTTTTGCATTTAAACGAAAAGTACTAGGTTTAATACTTACATGTAAATTGCCGGGGGCAAATAATTTTCCACTGTTAGTTGATCATACAAGTAGAGAAGCTAATTATTTTAGAAAACGATTAGTGGAATTAAACGAAGGTAAATTAAAACCCCTTCCAGATGCCATAATAAAGGAAAATGTCTTCTTCCTAAGAATTATGGCAGACCATGCTAAATTTATTGGTCATCTACTAGATCCATCCGAAAGGAAGTTAATTGATATAGCCCAAAATTTCAGCAATGACTTTGATCAATTGATGTATCAAGCAAGAGACTTAGAATCTATGAAACCACAATCTCAAACTGTTCCTCTTTTAGATCAATTCCTGGATCAGAATCGTGTGTCGGTCTCCTCTCTACGGGACTTCAAGAAAACGGCACGTGATTTAATTGAGCAATGTAAAATAAAGAGTATCATCCATCCACTATTAGCAGACCATGTTTTTCGTGAGGCTGATAGATTTCTTGAAATTATTGATATGTTTGATGCGCATCTTACAAGCGGTAACCCACAACCTAGAATTTAGAAGATGGGTGAATGCATCATATACAAAGAAGCAGTTAAATTGAAGAAGGCTATTCTAGGACCCAGTTAGGTTCAAGAATAGCCTTCTTCAGGTTCTACTTCTTTTTCTTACTATTTAGTAGCTGTCCATAAAAAATTATCTCTAATTTTTTATGGAGGCTTCCTTTGGCGACCAGGTTTTTCGCCACGACATTTGTGCAATAAGTAACACTATTAAAGCCGTGATTCCAACCCCTGTATAAACGATAAATCCAGATCCGTACGTTCCGGTAATTTCCTTAAGTGATCCAAGTATATTTGGTACAAAAAATCCGCCAACCCCGCCAGCTGCTCCGACAATCCCGGTAATCATTCCAATTTCTTCTTGGAAGCGCTGTGGAACCAATTGAAAGACTGCACCATTTCCCATTCCAAGGCAGAGCATTCCGAAAAACAATAAGGTTGTCACAATAGCCAAAGATGGAAGCTGACTTACGCCGAACATAGTGAGAGCTACCCCGATAAATAAAAAGGTCAGAAGACGTACGCCGCCGATTTTATCGGCTATGAACCCCCCAACTGGCCGGAAAAAGCTTCCTGCTGCTACGCAAAGAGTGACAAAATCACCTGCTCTGACTTTTGATAAATCGTATTGATCCACAAAAAAGATGCTTAAGAAACTGGACAAACCGACAAATCCTCCGAAGGTAACACTATAAAGCAAACAAAAAAACCATGTATCTTTTTGTTTAAATACTTTCAAATATTCAACCACCGGTTTTGCTGCTGGTTGTGAAGGTGCATCTTTCGCAAGAAGAATATACAAGATAAATACAATCAAAAGAGGAATAATAGCTAATCCCATTACATTATGCCAGCCAATATTTTCTGCAAGACGCGGGCCAAATAATGTAGCAAAAAGTGTTCCACTATTCCCAGCGCCCGCAATCCCCATTGCAAGTCCTTGTAAGTGTGGCGGGTACCAACGGCTTGCCATTGGTATGGCAGCCGCAAAACTTGCTCCTGCTACTCCGAGTAGGATTCCGATCAAGTAAAGTTCGGTTAACGTCTGTCCGAATAACCAGCCCCAAGCTAGCGGGATGATGGTGACGAGCATCCCGCTTATTGCTGTTTTTCGAGGACCAATACGATCCGTTAAGACTCCAAGGATGAGCCGGAAAAACGATCCGCTTAGGATTGGAACAGCTACGATGAAACCCTTCTGAGCGGGAGATAGTCCAAAATCCTTTGTTATATAAACCCCTAGTGCCCCCAAAATCACCCAAATCATGAAACTAACATCAAAATATAAAAATGACGCTGCTAATGATGGCGTATGCCCGCTTTTTTTTAGATCTGATAACCTCATAATGTTGTTCTCCCTTCAATTTGTATCATAGTTAATCTCCAATATACATTTTTACTTTTATTACCATTCAAAACAGCTGTTTTTTGAAAGCATGACCCTTACTAGTAAAACCAAGAATGAAAATAAACCGATATTGTTTTTCATCACTTTCCCTCCTTAACATTGTTGGTATTTGTGTTTCCCTTGCTTTGTTAAACAATAACGTATTGAAACAGGAGATGTCTCATAGCGTGTAAGGAACTCTAACATGAAACTTATTGTGTTAGAAAATGTGACACACTGAATTTCTTTTGATGAGTTTTATGGAATAATAGGTGATATTTATCGTTGCAGTTACCCAAATATCGAACATACGGAGGCTTTTAGAATGAATAAGCAAAAACTCGTACTGATAGGTAATGGAATGGCAGGGGTGCGGTGCATTGAGGAGATTTTAAAGCATTTACCTGATTCCTTTGACATTACGATTTTCGGAAGCGAACCACACCCTAACTATAATCGGATCCAATTATCGGCCGTCTTGCAGGGTGGTACATCGTTTAAAGATATTACAATCAATGATCGTGATTGGTATAACCAACAGAATATCAGACTGTTTACCGGAGAAACGGTGAAAATAATTGATACCGAAAAACAACTTGTTAAGACGGATAAAAATCAGGAGGTTCCTTATGACCGACTAATTATCGCAACAGGTTCTGTTCCATTTCAGCTTCCTCTGCCGGGTGTTGATAAAGAAGGAGTCATCACGTTTCGTACCATGGAAGATTGTCAGAAAATGATTGAAACAGCTAAACAACATAAAAAAGCGGTAGTCATTGGAGGTGGAGTCTTAGGTTTAGAAGCTGCCAAAGGTCTGCTCAATCTTGGTATGGAAGTAACAGTGGTTCATAATGCCCGAAATTTAATGGAAAGACAACTGGATGAAAGCGCAGCGAAATTGTTGCAAACAGAGTTAGAAAGGCAAGGATTTCATTTTCTTTTTGAAAAAGAAACAAAGGAGATTCGGGGAAGCAAGCGCGTGGAAGGAGTGTCATTTAAGGACAGTACCGAAGTAGAAGCTGATTTGGTTGTAATGGCAGTAGGGGTGCGACCAAATATACAGTTAGCAAAGGAAAGTGGGATCGAAACTAACCGTGCCATCCTCGTTAATGATTATATGGAAACGAATATACCGAATATTTATGCTGTTGGTGAATGCGTAGAGCATCGAGGAATTGTCTATGGATTGGTAAAACCTCTTTATGACCAAGGGAAGATTTTATCCAAACGTCTTTGCGGGTTGGAATCTAAAGGATACGAAGGAACTATTCTTTCCACTCAATTAAAAATATCGGGTGTGGATGTGTTTTCAGCTGGTCAGTTTTCTTGTGATGAAGGTCTTAAATCAATTGAAATTCATGATGAGTTAGCTGGCGTTTATAAAAAGCTTGTCTTTGAAGATTCTAAAATAGTTGGCGCCGTTTTATTTGGCGATACAAGGGATCGTACAAGATTGCTAGATATGATCATGAAAAAACAAGATGTGTCGGACGTAGAGAAAGTTACTTTGTTTCAATCTTCAAATGGAGGTGGAGATTCCATCGCTTCTATGGCGCATAGTGAAATGATCTGCAATTGTAACGGAGTGCCGAAAGGGGCCATTATTGAAGCGGTTCTAAAAAATGATTTAACGACCGTGGAACAAGTAAAAAAGTGCACCAAGGCGTCCAGCTCGTGCGGCGGTTGTAAACCGTTAGTATCCGATCTTCTTTCCTATATCCAGAGCGATGAATTTGATGAGGTCATTGATCAAAAATCGATGTGCCCTTGTACATCATTAACAGAGGATGAAGTGGTTTATGAGATGCAATTACAAAGCTGCACTACGGTACAAGAAGTAATGGAGGTGCTTGATTGGAAAAGTAAGGAAGGATGTACTACCTGTTGTCCTGCCTTGGCCTATTATTTAGGAATGATCTATCCGGAGTATGAGAGCCAACAAGAAACACTTTTTGTATCCGAACAAATGAATGCAATTGTTCAACAAGATGGCACTTACACCGTTGTCCCACAGATGTACGGCGGAAAAACGACAGCAGAACAATTGCGAACGATTGCCAATGTTGCTGAGAAATATAGAATCTCTAATGTTGCGATAACAAGTGAACAAAGAATTCATTTGATGGAGGTGAAGAAAGAGGACCTGGCTGATGTTTGGGCTGATTTGAACATGGATGTTAGTTCGACTTATGGAAATATGGTTCAAAATATTAAAACAAGTATCGGTGAACATATTTGCCGATGTGACAAACAATCATCGATTCAACTGGCTGTCAGTCTCGAAAAAAATTTGGAATTCCTCACCACGCCCTACCGTGTGAAAATGGGCATATCTGCTTGTATGCATAATGGTGCAGGTTCGACTACGAAAGATATCGGTGTAATCGGAACAGGTCTTGGCTGGGAAATTTATGTCGGTGGCAGCAGTGGACGAAATGTACGCGCAGGAGAGTTGTTATGCCTTGAATCATTGAATCATGATGTGATCGAAATTATTTGTGCCTTTATTCAATATTACCGTGAAACGGCCAATTTCCTTGAACGTACATGGCAATGGATCGAACGAGTTGGTTTAGTGCATGTGCGCGAAATCCTGTTTGACTTAGAACATCGCCAGCAATTATTGCTGCGGTTAGAGAAAGATCGTTTCTTACGCAAAAAGCTTTTAGAAAAAAGTTCCAGGTCATCAACCGTCCTGTAAGGAACGTTCGTTAAAGTTAACTATTACGAAAAAAAGTGAGAAAAGGGTGAGCTATTTTGACGGAAGCATTTTTAAAGTATTTTCGCACAAAGGAACAAGAAGTGAAATCAGAAAAAAAATACGAGTCTCAATGTCCGTACTGTAGTATGCAATGTAAAATGCAATTGATTGAACAATCGATTGTTACGAGAAAAAAATATATAACCATTGGTAAAGAGAATCCAACCTCGGAGGGGCGTTTATGTATTAAGGGTATGAACGCCCATCAACATGCATTTCATAAGGACCGTTTGAAATATCCATTATTAAAAGTAAATGGAGAATTTGTTCGTGTTTCTTGGGAGACGGCCTTGAATGAAATTAAAGAAAACTTTACTAAAATCCAGGCAGAATCTGGACTTAATGCCTTAGCAGTTTATGGGAGCGCGTCAATCACAAATGAAGAAGCTTACTTATTGGGTAAATTCGCCCGGGTTGCTTTAAAAACAAAATACATTGATTATAATGGACGCCTTTGTATGTCTGCAGCTGCTTCAGCGGCAAGTCAAACCTTTGGGTTGGACCGAGGATTCACGAACAGCTTGGCAGAAATTCCGTCGACTCGTTGCATTATATTAGCCGGGACGAATATTGCCGAATGTCAGCCAACGATTATGCCCTATTTTGAAAAAGCGAAAGAAAATGGTACCTATATTATCGCTATCGATCCTCGGGAAACAGCAACAACGAAAATAGCAGACTTGCATTTAAAACCTAAACCGGGAACAGATGCTGTGTTAGCTAATGGGTTATTGAAAGTTATCATTGAAGAAAATTATGTTGATAAGGACTTTATTCAAGAACGCGTAAACAGATTTGAAGAAGTTAGAGAGTATGTATTATCCCTTAATTTAGAGGAAATTGAAGAGATAACCGGCGTCCCAATTGAACTCATTCGCAAAGCGGCAGTAAGGTTTGGTAAAGAAGAAACAGGAATGATATTTACAGCGAGAGGGGTAGAACAGCACACAAATGGCTCGATGACTGTCCGTAATTTCCTAAATATTCTGGTATCAACCGGTAAAATTGGCAAACCAGGCTGCGGTTATGGCGCTATTACAGGACAAGGGAATGGCCAAGGGGCGCGAGAGCATGGCCAAAAAGCAGACCAACTGCCTGGATACCGTTCAATTGAGAATGAAGAACATCGAGAATATGTGGCCAGTGTCTGGGGAGTTGACAAGGACGATTTACCACGTAAAGGGGTTTCTGCCTATGAAATGATCGAGAAAATCCATGAAGGTGAAATTCAGGGCTTGTTCTTGATGTGTTCCAATCCGATTGTCTCCAATCCAAATGCCCACTTCGTCAAAGAGGCAATTAAAAAATTAAAATTCTTTGTCGCAGTGGAGCTGTTTGTTTCAGAAACAGCAAGATTAGCCGATTTAATATTGCCAGCTTCTTCCTACCTAGAAGATGAAGGAACGATGACGAATGTAGAGGGGCGGGTAACATTACGGGAAGCAAGCTATCCTTGTCCGGGAGAAGTGAAGCATGATTGGCAAATCATTTGCGAAATTGCCCGTGTGCTTGGAAAAGAAAAATATTTTTCCTTTTCATCTGCTGAGGAAATTTTTACTGAATTAAGAATGGCAAGCCGCGGGGGTAATGCTGATTATTTTGGAATGACATATGAACGTCTTAGGAAGGAAGGCGGAATATTATGGCCATGCCCAGCTCCTGAGCATAGAGGTACGAAAAGAGTGTTTGAGACATCCTTTGCCCATTCAGATGGAAAGGCAGCGATGGTGGTTGTACCGAACATCCCTGAGGTTCCGAAAGAACAACTATCTGAAGAGTTTCCACTCTATTTAACAACAGGAAGAGTCATGTCACACTACTTAACTGGAGTGCAAACAAGAAAAAGTCCAGCCTTAGCGGCAAGGAATGTGGAATCATTTATGGAAATTCACCCTGCAACCGCATTGAAATTTCAGATCCATGATCAATCATTAGTGAAAATTGAATCCAGAAGAGGAAGTATAGTGGTTAGAAGCAAATGGTCGGAAACGATTCGTCATGATACCATTTTTGTTCCCTTTCACTGGGCAGATTCACAAAATATTAATCTCCTCGTTTCAAAAGAATTGGATCCTGCCTGTAAAATGCCTGGATTTAAAGTCAGTGTTGTAAAGGTAAGTCCAGTAAAGGATTTCCTAAATTAAAATTTCTATGTTAGAAGACCTTACACATTAAGTTAGTTATTGAATGCTCTGTGCTATAGTTTAAGAAACATTCTAAGGGAGGAAACCTAACGTGAGTAAGAAAAAATTGGTTCTTGTAGGTAATGGAATGGCTGGAGTTAAAGCCATTGAAGAGATTTTAAAACTATCTAAGGAGTTATTTGAGATTACCATTTTCGGAAGCGAACCACATCCGAATTATAATAGAATACTGCTTTCAAAGGTTTTACAAGGTGATACGGAGGTAAAAGACATTACGCTTAATGACTGGGATTGGTACACAGAAAACAATATTCAGTTGTTTACAAGTGAAACAGTGATCAAAGTTGATCCGATGAAGAAAGTCGTTGTAACTGACTTAGGAAGAATCGAACCGTATGATGAGTTGATCATTGCATCAGGGTCACTCCCATTTATTCTTCCGGTTCCAGGAGCTGAAAAGATCGGTGTGACAGCTTTTCGTGATATAAAGGATACCGAAGTGATGCTTGAGGCCTCGAGGAAGTATAAAAAAGCGGCCGTAATTGGCGGCGGATTACTCGGGCTCGAAGCTGCTAGAGGACTTTTAAACCTAGGAATGGATGTTTCTGTTATACATCTCGCCCCTTATTTGATGGAAAGACAATTAGATCCACAGGCAGGGAAACTATTACAGTCGGAATTAGAAAAACAAGGAATGAAGTTTTTATTAGAAAAACAAACGCAAGAAATTGTTGGAGATGACCGCGTAGAAGGTGTAAGGTTTGGCGATGGAACGATCCTTGATACAGACTTAGTCGTGATGGCTGTTGGTATTAAGCCAAATATCGAATTGGCCAAAGTAAGCGGTATTGCTATTAATCGCGGTATTGTCGTGAATGATTTCCTCCAAACGAGCGTTCCTAATATTTACTCTGTAGGAGAGTGCGCCGAACACAACGGATCGGTATACGGTCTTGTAGCACCATTGTTTGAACAAGGAAAAGTATTAGCTCATCACATTTGCGGAGTTAAGACCAATGGCTATCATGGCTCCGTTTTGTCTACACAACTGAAGGTTTCTGGGGTCGAGGTATTCTCTGCCGGAGATTTTATGGAAGGTGAAGGAAAGGAAGCCATTAAAGTCTTTGATGGAAATGACAGCATTTATAAGAAGATCGTGATTCAAGACAATAAAATTGTTGGCGCCGTGCTGTTTGGTGATAGCAGTGATGGAAATCGCCTTTTTTCGATGATTCAACAGCAAGCAGATGTCTCCTTTACCACGAAGGTATCACTTTTACAGCCACTAAATGATGATTTCGGGAGCAGTTTAGTAGCTTCCATGAGTGAGGAGGACATTATTTGCGGATGTAATGGTGTAACCAAAGGAACGATTATCCAGGCGATACAGAATCAGGGTTGTTCATCCGTTGATGAAATCAAAGCTTGTACAAGTGCTTCTCGTTCTTGCGGGGGGTGTAAGCCGCTTGTTGCTGAAGTGTTACAACATACACTTGGGTCAGCGTATGACGGCACTTTACAGAAAGAAGCGATTTGCAGCTGCACTCATTTTTCGAGAGATGAAATAGTGGAAGAGATTAAATCCAAGGGTTTGACCCTTATCAAAGAAGTGATGAATGTGCTTGGGTGGAGTACTGAGGAAGGTTGTTCAAAATGCCGCCCTGCTTTGAATTACTATTTAGGGATGGTCCATCCGATTGAATATACGGACGAAAGAGAGTCCCGGTTTGTCAATGAGCGGATGCATGCCAATATACAAAAGGATGGAACATATTCTGTTGTACCGCGAATGTACGGTGGTGTAACGAATTCACAAGACCTACGACGGATTGCTGACGTGGTAGATAAATACGAAATACCATTAGTAAAACTAACAGGAGGACAACGGATTGACCTACTCGGGGTAAAAAAGGAAGACTTGCCAAAAGTATGGACTGATTTGGATATGCCGTCAGGATCTGCCTACGGAAAATCACTACGTACAGTGAAAACATGTGTCGGTGAACAGTTCTGCCGTTTTGGAACCCAAGATTCCATGGGGCTGGGAATCGACCTCGAGAAGAAATTTGAAGGACTACAAACACCTCATAAAGTGAAAATGGCCGTTTCTGCTTGTCCGAGAAGCTGTGCAGAGTCGGGGTTTAAAGATATTGGGTTTATTGGAATTGACGGGGGCTGGGAACTTTATGTCGGAGGGAACGGCGGTACCCATGTTCGCGGGGGAGATTTACTATACACCGTGAAAACATCAGAAGAGGCGATGGAAATTACCGGTGCGTATCTTCAATATTACCGTGAAACAGCCAACTATTTAGAACGTACTTCGGCATGGATTGAACGTATGGGGTTAACACATGTACGAACGGTTCTTGATGATAAGGGAAAACGTCAAGAGTTAAATAAACGTATGGATGACGCATTATCTGTAATTAAGGACCCATGGAAGACAATAACAGAGGATGAAAAAGTAAGAAAAGAATTGTTTGAGAGTGTAGTAATGTCGTAAGTTCTTAC
The DNA here is from genome assembly GCF_041106275.1 of Neobacillus sp. BF23-41. Lineage (NCBI taxonomy): Bacteria > Bacillati > Bacillota > Bacilli > Caryophanales > Bacillaceae > Neobacillus > Neobacillus sp. BF23-41. Next base: position 72,809 of record NZ_JBGBPR010000005.1, on the reverse strand, counting down.
ATTTAAAGGAGGAAATAGTCAAATGACAAAGAAAAGTGTTGAAGCGGTGTCGATCGGTTCTGTACGGGATCTTCCAGAACGATTAGGAAAGACTTTTTGTGTCGGGGATAAAGAAGTGGCTGTATTTAAATTATTAAATGGGAGCGTGCGTGCCGTTGAAAATCGCTGTCCACATAAAGGCGGGGTTTTGAGCGAAGGAATGGTAAGCGGCGAATTTGTTTTCTGTCCCATGCATGATTGGAAAATATGTTTGGATAATGGGAAGGTACAAGAGCCGGATGCAGGCTGTGTGAAAACCTATAAAACTAGAATAGAAGGGGAAGAAGTATTTCTCTTAATCGATTAGTTCAGTAAAATGGAGGTCTTTATGATTCAAACAAAGGGGAAAGTCTATATTGTTGGAGCTGGTCCTGGTGATCCTGATTTAATTACGGTTAAAGCAGCGAAATGTCTTGAACAGGCAGACGTTATTCTTTATGATCGGTTAGTCAATCCGGTGTTGCTGAAATACGGTAAGAGCGACGCTGAGTTCATCTATTGCGGAAAAGAGCCGGGAAACCATTGTGTTTCCCAAGAATCCATCCATCAAATATTAGTAGATAAGGCCTTGGCAGGTAAAACAGTTGTTCGATTAAAAGGGGGAGACCCATTTATTTTTGGCCGAGGCGGTGAAGAAGCGGAAGTGCTTGTTCAAAATGGGCTCGAATTTGAAATTGTACCTGGGATTACTTCGGGTATTGCTGCACCGGCTTATGCGGGAATTCCTGTCACTCACCGTGAATGGAGTCAATCGTTTGCTATGATTACAGGTCACTGTTTGAGTGGCAAACCTAAAAACATTCGGTGGGACCATCTAGCCCATGGTGTCGATACACTTGCCATATATATGGGTGTCAAACATCTTCCTTTTATATGCAGCCAACTTATATCCTGTGGAAAGGAGTCTCAAACACCTATAGCTGTAATTGAACAAGGGACAACAGGAAATCAACGAACAGTTGTCGGGACACTTGAGACGATTGTTGAAGTTGTAAATGAAAATCGAATCACAAATCCAGCCATGATAGTCATCGGAGAAGTTGTCAAACTATCTGAAAAACTATCCTGGTTTCCAGAAAGAATCAAAGAAGAGATACTTATATAAAAAAATGAGATTGTAAGAGTTTATAATTAAATATTATAGACTCTTTTTTTGTGATAATATATGATATTACAATCAGAAAAAATTCAAAAATCGTCGAACTAAAAATCATTGTCATTGAAATTTGGTGGATTTTTTTCTGTTTCTCTCCATAATAATAATTAATTAATTTTAATGAAGGATTAAATAGAATTATGTCGAATAGCATAAGTAAATATACCTGATTAAGAGGGCGGAATAATGAATAAATCCGGTCAAATTATCCTGTTGCTGATTTCGGTTTTATATAGCAGTTACCAAAAGATTTACGATCATCATCCTTTTTTTTCGATAGACTTTTTTCTTTTTACCCTTATTGCATGGTTAGTGGGGTGGCAATATGATAAAGCACGCTATTATGAAAAAAAGTCACGTGCTAGTGAGGAGAGCTATAAGAAGTTAATAGATTCATTGCCTGCACCCGTCTATATTACGAGTAATCATAGGTTTTTATATGTAAATAAGGCTGCCATGAACTTGATTGGTGCTACCAAACTAGAAGATGTAATGGGGAAATCCATTTTTGAATTTATTATTCCAGACTATAACAGTCGTTTGTTTGAACGTTTTAAACAAATAAAGAAAGAAAAGCAGCCCGTAAACACAATCGAATACAAAGCAAAACGTTTGGATGGAACACCATTTTTCTTTGAAGTATCTTCCTTGTTTATCGTTTTTGGGGGAAAAGAGGCGGTGTTGTCCATTGGCAAGGATATTACTGAAAAAATGGAAGAAACAGAACGTCTCCTTCAAAAGTCTGAAAAATTGGCATTATTAGGCCAAATGGCGGCAGGTATAGCCCATGAAATACGAAATCCACTCACATCTATAAAAGGTTTTATCCAACTCCTAAGGACCAGCACTAGGAAAGAGGAATACTTTGATATTCTGTTAACAGAGCTTGACCGGATCAATGATATCGTCGGGGAGTTCCTCGTGCTTGCCAAACCGACAGCTGCCGTTTACATTACAAAGGATATAAGGATATTATTAAAGGATGTTGTCACTTTAATTAACAACCAGTCTCTTTTAAATAATGTTCTAATCTTTGTTGAATATGACAATGATTTGCCGTTGATTAGCTGCGAAGAAAATCAACTAAAACAAGTTTTTTTAAACTTACTTAAGAACGCGATTGAAGCAATGCCTAAAGGCGGAAATATTAATGTATACGTTATGAAAAAAGAAGATGGGAAAATTTCGGTACAAATCATTGATCAGGGGGTTGGGATTCCGGAGGAACGGATCTCTACTCTAGGGGAACCTTTTTATACTACGAAGGAAAAGGGAACCGGACTCGGCTTAATGACCTGCTACAAAATTATCGAAGGCCATAATGGGGAACTAAACATCTATAGTAAAATTAACGAAGGAACCACCATTGAAATAATTTTACCAACAATTACTCAGCCATTATTGAAGATGGAGGTGAGCCATTCATAGCGAATGGCTTATTCTATTTACTTAAAAAAATGATAAAATATCATAATAGACAGAGATTCAAGAGATTAGGAGGGGGTTTGTGGGTTTGTTACAAACTAAACAGATGCTTCGTGAGGTTTCTTATTTGCAAATATTTAGGAAATCTAAACATTTTTCCGCGTTGCTTTTTGGCCAAATTTTTTCATTGTTAGGAAGTTCGATTACAAATGTGATTCTCCCGATTGTAGTCCTTCAAGTATCAAAATCAACCGCGATGATGGGTACTGTCATGGCAATCTATATGCTGCCATTTGTTATTCTTCTCCCATTTTCAGGTGTACTTGTCGATAAAATGAACAAAGTCAAAATTATGTTTGTTGTTGATATTGTTCGTTTTTTTCTGATGATGATTTTAGCTATTTTTGCTATTTTGGATCAGCTAAATATGATTTACCTTTTTATCATAATGTTTATTATGGGAACAATGGATAGCTTCTTTCAGCCAGCGTATTCTGCTGTAAGAGCGAAGGTGTTTACCCAGGATATTCGCAATGCTGCAAACTCCATGACTCAAGTAAGTATGCAGGCATTACGAATATTTGGTCCGATCATAGGTGGATTGATTGTCACCTCTTTTTCAGCGGCCTGGGGTTTTGGGATTGATGCGCTAACATATATAATTTCTTTGTTCTTTTTATTTAGCCTGCGTTCTTTGTCTTTTCAAAAACCCACAGAGATGCTTGGAAAGAAAAATTCTCTTAAACAAGATTTTTTCGAAGGGATCGAGGTACTGAAGGAGGAGTCATGGCTTTGGATTACCATTCTGGCATTCTCGTTAATAAATATTTTTTCAGGCGGGATTATTCGAATCTTAATTCCATGGCTCATTAATATATATTATGAATTTGAACCCGTTGTGTATGGCTTGGTCCTTTCCGCTTCAGGGGCTGGTGCCATCGTATGCGGGCTTGTCTTTGGATTACGAAAAGAATGGAAGAAAAGAGGATTGCTCGCATATGTTGGTGTGGCGATAAGCGGTCTTGCCTTACTGTTTATGCCATTCGTGTCGAGCATCCCCTTATTGATGCTATGTATGTTTCTAGAGGGTGCAGGGATTATGTTATTTGGATTGATCTGGGAAACTAGTCTTCAAGAACTTGTTCCCGAAGACAAATTCGGACGGGTAGCGAGTTTAGATATGCTGGGTTCTTTTTCCTTACTGCCTGTTGGTTATTTAGTTACGGGGTGGTTAGCTGAAGGGATCGGTGAAATCTTCACCTTAGTTACTTTTAGTATTGTAATAGTAGTTATATCTATTTTGGTTATGTTCAACAAAGGAATTAGGAATTTTAATTAAACTGTGTCGGAGGAATGTATGAAAAAGAATAGGTATGTGTTTTGGGGTCTTGTAATATCTACCCTAATATCAGCACTTGATGCAAATATTATGCAAACGGCAAGTCCCACCATAGTGAAACAGCTCGGAGGGATGGAGCTGTTTGCTTGGATATTTGTTGTCTATATGTTAGCAAGTACGGTTACGGTCCCGCTTTACGGGAAATTATCTGATATGTATGGTCGGAAAAAGCTGTTAATTATCGCTGTTTCAATATTTACCCTAGGTTCGATTCTCTGTGGAATGGCCAATTCCATTAGTACGCTGATTATTTTTAGAGGTGTCCAAGGAATAGGGGCAGGCGGGATGATCCCTCTCTCCATGATCATCGTAGGTGATTTGTTTACAATAGAAAACCGCGGGAAAATTCAAGCGGTCTTTAGCAGCATATGGGCAATTTCATCCATTGTTGGACCTGTATTGGGTTCCTTCTTTGTTGAAGCACTAACGTGGAGATGGATTTTCTTTATCAATATTCCCATTGGCATTGCAACGGTTCTTTGTATGATTCCTTATAAGGAAAAAATCGAATTTAAAAAGACACATATCGACTACAAAGGTTTCTTCTTATTTGGGATTTCGATTACGCTATTATTGTTATCTACGAATGTAAAAAATTCTATTTGGTACATTATCTTTGGGATTATCGGTTTGATTGTCTTCATATTGGTAGAGAGGAAAGAAGCACATCCGTTCCTTCCAGTATCATTGTTTAAAAACAAAGGAATCCTAATGACTAACCTTTTCATGTTATTTTACTGTCTGTCCTTTTTTGGAACATCCAACTTTATTCCATTGTATCTCCAAGAAGGAAAGGATATGAGTATTTATAAAAGTGGACTAATTCTTCTCAGTATTGCGGTGGGCTGGATGTTTGGCAGTACCCCGGCAGGGAAGTGGATTATACGCTATGGTTATAAAAGCTTATTTATTATCGGAAGCTTCATCACAACTGCTTCAGGCTTAGCATTATACCTATTCATCACTGATTTATCTTATCTCGGCCTGTTTCTAATCTTAACTATCCAAGGAGTTTCCTTTGGATTATTATTTGCGGTTGGAACGATCGCTTCCCAAGAATTTGCTGAATCCCATATCAGAGGCATGTCCACTTCGCTGCAAATGTTTATAAAAAACATTGGGACATCGATTGGGGTTACCATCATGGGACTCATCATCAATCAGGCAGCAAGTATCGTTATTGGAATGAAAAACGTGTTTCTTTATGCCCTTTGTTTGAGCTTAATTACGATTGTACTCAGCTTTGTCATTCCTGCTAAAACCACTGCTTTAAGTGAGAGTAAATAGTTTTAAACTTCATGGTGCCTGACACCCAGCAATGGTTGGTGTCAAGCACCACTTTTTTATTCTTAAGGTTTATTTAAGTATTTCCCTAAACTCTTTTCCCCTTTGGACATAGTGCTCGCTGGACATTTGTAACAAGTCCAGGTCCTTCTGAGTAATTTCGCGGACCACCCTTCCTGGAGAACCCAACACGAGTGAGCGAGGGGGAATTTTAATGCCTCCAGATAGCAGCGTATTAGCTCCTATTATACAATCCTCGCCAACTTCTACATTGTCTAAAAGCGTTGAACCCATTCCAATAATACATCGATTGCCAACCTTACAGCCATGCAAAATAACATTATGGCCAATTGTCACATCATCAGCAATTTCGACTGGGAATCCTTCGAATAAATGAATCGTTGAATTGTCCTGAATACTGCAGCGTTCACCGATGATAATTGGCCCGTCATCACCACGTAATACCGCATTAAACCAAACAGATGAATCCTTTCCAATTCTCACATCACCAATTAAATAAGCGCCAGGTGCCACAAAAACTGATTCATGAATATCTGGGGAAATTCCTTTGTAAGGGATAATCATATAAATCTCTCCTTTGAAATAACTGAATTATCTTTCTATTAATCTAAATATATCATGAAATCAAAGACTAGATGTCTAATATGTATTTATTCAGTTCCAATGAACTCTTTTTGCTCATTCGATTAAAACAATTTGTATGCACCTATTTAAGTATTGAGTTATTAAAATGCAAAATTTTTTTGCTGTTTTCAATTAATTATATATTTTGCGCAAAATATTTTGGCACATATTGAACAAGAAATCCTTTATTCATGCAAAATCAATGTTGGCACGGAACTTGCATTATAAATAACTGTAACAAACGACAAGGGGGAACAAACAAATGAAATCGTATACACATGAACCATTTACAAACTTTGAAGATGAAAAAAATATACTAGCTTTTCAAGCTGCTCTTGACTACGTTCAATCGCAGTTAGGAAAGGATTATCCAGTTGTAATTGGAGGGGAATCAATTACAACAGAAGAAAAAATTATCTCTATTAATCCAGCAAATACAGAAGAAATCATTGGTAGAGTTTCCATGGCTGATCAAGAGTTAGCAGAAAAGGCTATGCATGCCGCATTAACCACATTCGAAACGTGGAAAACATGGAAGCCGGAACATCGTGCCAACATTTTGTTCAAGGCAGCAGCAATTATGCGCCGCCGGAAACATGAGTTTTCTGCTTATCTTGTCAAGGAAGCCGGAAAGCCATGGAAGGAAGCAGATGCCGATACAGCAGAAGCAATTGACTTCATCGAATATTATGGCCGTCAAATGCTGAGATTGAAAGAGGGCTCACCAGTACAAAGCCGTGACGGAGAATACAATCAATATAATTATATTCCACTAGGTGTGGGGATTATCATTTCACCTTTTAACTTCCCATTAGCGATTATGGCAGGAACAACAATAGCAGCCATCGTCTCTGGGAATACAGTTCTTCTAAAGCCAGCTAACTCGACACCAGTAGTAGCAGCAAAATTCGTTGAGTTAATGGAGGAAGCAGGACTTCCAAAAGGAGTTCTAAACTTCGTTCCAGGCAGCGGTGCGCAAATCGGGGATTACCTTGTTGATCATCCAAAAACACGCTTCGTATCCTTTACCGGTTCTCGTGAAGTTGGCTGCCGCATTAATGAACGTGCTGCCAAGGTTCATCCAGGCCAAAAATGGATCAAACGAGTTATTGCTGAAATGGGCGGTAAAGATACCGTAGTAGTAGATAATGATGCGGATTTAGATTTAGCAGCAGCAAGCATTGTCTATTCCGCTTTCGGCTTTTCAGGTCAAAAATGTTCGGCAGGATCTCGTGCAGTTATTCATCAGGATGTCTATGATGTCGTACTTGAGAAGGTGGTTGCTTTAACAAGAACACTAACTCTTGGCAACCCTGAAGATGCAAATACCTATATGGGACCTGTTATTGATGGAAAATCCTTCAAAAAAATCATGAATTATATTGAAGTTGGCAAGCAAGAAGGCCGGCTTATGACTGGCGGAGAAGGCGATGATTCTAAAGGTTACTTCATCCAACCAACAATCTTCGCTGATTTAGATGAAAATGCACGCCTCATGCAGGAAGAAATTTTTGGTCCAGTTCTTGGTATTAGTAAAGCACGTGACTTTGATCATATGATGACCATTGCAAATAACACTGACTACGGATTAACAGGTGCATTAATTTCAAATAATCGTGCACATATTGAACGAGCACGTGACGAATTCCACGTTGGAAACCTTTATTTTAACCGCACATGTACCGGCGCGATTGTTGGTTATCAACCGTTTGGCGGATTTAATATGTCGGGTACAGATTCCAAAGCAGGCGGTCCTGAATATTTACTGCTTCACATGCAGGCTAAAACAACATCTGAAACACTATAAAAACTACAGCTTAGATGCCTCGATAGGTGGAGGTGGGTTTTACTCCACCTGTCGAGGAAATTTGAAGGAGGAACTATAATGACAGTAACTGAGACAACTAAAACAAATCAAATCATAGAACAAACAGATAAATTTGGTGCAAATAACTATCATCCACTGCCAATCGTTATTGCCAAGGCAGAAGGAGTTTGGGTGGAAAGTCCAGAAGGTAATCGTTACATGGATATGCTGAGCGCTTATTCTGCCGTTAACCAAGGACATCGTCATCCAAAAATTATTCAAGCATTGAAAGACCAAGCCGATAAAGTAACGCTTACTTCCCGTGCTTTTCATAATGATCAACTTGGTCCATGGTACGAGAAAATTTGTCAGTTAACCAATAAAAATATGGCACTCCCAATGAATACTGGAGCAGAAGCTGTTGAAACGGCACTAAAAGCAGCACGTCGCTGGGGTTATGATGTAAAAGGGATTGCTGAAAATCAAGCAGAAATTATTGCCTGCGTAGGGAATTTCCACGGCCGTACAATGGGTGCCGTTTCCTTATCATCTGATCCGGAATATAAGCGTGGTTTTGGTCCGATGCTGCCTGGAATCAACTTAATTCCATACGGTGACCTCGAAGCATTGAAAGCAGCGATCACACCAAACACAGCAGCATTTTTAATCGAGCCAATTCAAGGTGAAGCAGGAATTATTTTACCACCAGAAGGATTTTTGAAAGCGGCATCTGATTTATGTAAAGAAAACAAAGTATTATTCATTGCCGATGAGATTCAAGTAGGCTTGGCACGTACTGGAAAAATGTTTGCATGTGATTGGGAAGATGTAAACCCTGACATGTTGATCCTAGGTAAAGCACTTGGCGGCGGTGTGTTCCCAATATCTTGTGTTGTTGCCAATTCGGATGTATTAGGCGTATTCAATCCAGGTTCCCACGGTTCAACGTTTGGGGGAAATCCACTTGCTTGCGCAGTATCGCTTGCAGCCTTGGATGTAATTGAAGAAGAAAAACTAGCCGAACGTTCGCTTGAATTAGGTAAATACTTCTTTGAACAATTACAATCTATCGATAATCCAAAAATTAAAACAATAAGAGGCCGAGGATTATTTATCGGAGTAGAACTAACAGAAGCTGCAAGACCTTATTGTGAGCAGTTAAAAGAAAAAGGTTTATTATGCAAAGAAACACATGATACCGTTATTCGTTTTGCACCACCGCTTACTATTACAAAAGAAGAAATCGATTGGGCTTTTGAAAAAATCAAAACAGTTTTAAGTTAATTATTTAAATTAAAATGCTAATAATCTATTATTCGACGGGGTGTCAGTCATGTCTGTTAAAGCGATAGTAACTGAAATGGAAAAAGAACAACAAAAAGAACAAGAATCATTAAATTTATTCAATTCAACCCAAACGATTATTCAACAAGCATTATCAAAATTGGGCTATAATAGCGAAATGTATGAATTACTAAAAGAACCGATCAGATTGTTAACAGTCCGCATTCCCGTAAAAATGGATGATGGTTCTGTCAAAATATTTACGGGCTATCGCTCCCAGCATAATGATGCAGTCGGCCCAACTAAAGGCGGCGTCCGTTTCCATCCTGAAGTGGATGAAGAAGAAGTAAAAGCGTTGTCCATTTGGATGAGCTTAAAGTGTGGAATCACGAATCTTCCCTATGGCGGCGGTAAAGGCGGTATCATTTGTGATCCGCGAAATATGTCCTTTAGAGAGCTGGAAGGTTTAAGCCGCGGCTATGTTCGTGCGGTCAGCCAAATCGTAGGACCTTCAAAAGACATTCCAGCACCAGATGTTTATACGAATTCACAAATTATGGCATGGATGATGGATGAGTACAGCCGTTTACGTGAATTTGATTCACCAGGATTTATTACTGGGAAACCCATCGTCCTTGGAGGTTCTCAAGGCCGTGAAACAGCGACTGCCCGTGGTGTAACAATTTGTATTGAAGAAGCAGTCAAGAAAATAGGGAAAGAGTTGCAAGGAGCCCGTGTAGTCATTCAAGGCTTTGGGAATGCGGGAAGTTATTTGGCCAAATTTATGCATGATGCAGGTGCTAAGGTTGTGGCTGTATCCGATGTGTATGGCGCTATATACGATCCAAACGGACTTGATATTAATTACTTGCTTGATCGAAGGGATAGCTTCGGCACCTTCTCGCAACTATTTAAAAATACGATTACAAACCAAGAGCTACTTGAATTAGAGTGTGATATTCTAGTGCCGGCAGCTATCTCGAACCAAATCACAGCCAAAAATGCTGCCAATATTAAAGCAGCGATTGTTGTGGAAGCAGCGAATGGTCCGACAACAATCGAGGCAACAAAGATACTAACGGAACGTGGTATTATTCTTGTTCCTGACATCCTTGCAAGCGCAGGCGGGGTAACTGTATCTTATTTTGAATGGGTGCAAAATAATCAAGGTTATTATTGGACTGAGGAAGAAGTAGAAGAAAAGCTGAAGAAGGTAATGGTTAGCTCGTTTGATACTATCTATCAAACTTCTAAATCCCATCAAGTAGACATGCGTTTAGCAGCTTATATGGTTGGAATAAAGAAAGTTGCGGAGGCCTCTCGTTTCAGAGGATGGGTTTAAAAGGAGTAGAGTAATCTTTAAATGATTGAAATCTCCCTACAAGGATGGACGGAAAAATCTCTATCTGTTCTATGACTGTACGAAATTAAAAAAGGAGTGACGAAAATTGTCAGTAGTAGTGGAAGAAGTTATTTTCAGTCCATGTTCTGGGACCGTGGAAACTGTTTTAACAGAGGAAAACGACCATGTATATGAGTGGGAAAAACTGTTTTTAATAAAAACCCAGAACGGTAGAATTGAAGAGATTTCGATCGGGATCAGCGGGTATATCACATCTTTACCTATTAAGAAGGGCCAAGAAGTTACTACTCAAACAGCCCTAGCAACCATCCAAGATGATTTGTTAATTACAGGATCTGATTAAATAACTCGATAAGCTGTTAAAAAACTCTTTCCATTCGTCCGGAAAGAGTTTTTTTGCATGTTTGCGATAATTTTTTCATGAATTTTTTTAAAATTTGTTTTGCTGTATACTAAAAGGGTTCAACCGTTTAATTATAAAAATAATATAATCACTCATAATTATAATAGGAGATAAGTTCTATTTAGGTAGGAGGGTTTTGATGACAAAGACAATTTTTACAAATGGAACAATTTATACTTTGGAAACGAATCAGCCGGTAGTGGAAGCTGTGGTTGTTGAGAAAGGTAGAATTGTAGATATAGGTTCTCACGACGAGATGATCCTACAATGGGGTAGAAAAGGGTCAAACATAATTGATTTACAGGGGAAAATGGTTACACCTGGATTGACTGATAGTCACCTGCATCTTTCAGGTGTAGCTTTCAACTTTTTAGACCTTGATTTAACTGGTGTAAAATCAAAAAGCGAAATGCTTGATAAAATTAGGGAGAAGGCGAATAAAGTTGCGCCTGGAAAGTGGCTTGTCGGTATGGGCTGGGATGAAAACCTTTTTAAAGGAGGAACTATTCCTACAATAGGAGAGTTAGACTTTGTTGCACCACACAGTCCTGTTTATCTAAAACGGATTTGTCACCATGCCTTTTTAGTGAATAGCAAGGCACTTGAAATGAGCCAGTATTATCCGGAGATTAATATTCCAACTGGCGGAACAGTTGTACTTGATCCGATTACCAAAAAGCCGACAGGGATGCTGCTCGAATCGGCTTCCCAGCTGATAACAAAATACATACCGGTACGAACCTATCAAGAGTTAAAGAATGGTTTGCAACAAGCGATGCAATTTGCAGTGAAGAAGGGTTTAACAAGTGTACATACCAATGATCCTGCTTATTTAGGCGGTCTGGAATCAACGTATAAAATGTATGATGAACTAATTAACCATGAAGGCCAAGGCTTACGCTGTAATCTGCTCATTGATTACCCCTATCTTAATCAATTGAAAGAAAGAGGATTGTATGCAGGCTATGGAAATGAGAAATTACAAATAGGAGCAATAAAAATTTTTGCTGATGGAGCATTTGGGAGAAGAACTGCGCTACTTTCAGAACCCTATCACGATGAGCCAAGCCAGCTTGGGGATGCCATGTTTGACCAAGAAACCCTTTATAGAGTGGTAAAAGAGGTACGAGAATACTCCATGCCACTAGCTGTACATACGATTGGTGACAAGGCGTTAGAAAATGTTCTAGATGTACTTGATCAATTGCCAAAAGTGGAATATCGTGATCGGATTATTCACACATCCCTGGTTCGGAATGATTTAATTCACCGCTTAGTTGATTCGAGTCGGATTGCTGATATTCAACCAAGGTTCGTTGTGGGTGATTATCCATGGGTGAAAGAAAGAGTAGGCAAAAAGAGGGAGCCCTATTTATATGCATGGAAAACGTTACTTGATTCGGGCGTATTATGTGCTGGCGGGTCCGATGCACCAATTGAACCTATAGACCCTCTGCTTGGCATCCATGCTGCGATAACTCGTAGAACTCCTGGGGATCTTCATGAAGGCTGGAACGCCAAAGAGAAGCTCTCGATGCTTGATGCCGTTAAGTTATTTACAGTTGGGGGCGCATTTGCCACCAATGAAGAAAATCAAAAAGGTACGATTTCAAGAGGAAAACTAGCGGATCTAACGGTTTATTCTAAAAACTTATTTACAATGGAGAATCCTGATGATCTACTCCAAACTGAAATTGAAATGACGATCATCGATGGCGAAATAAAATATAAAATTTAAGGGAATGAAATAGGTGAAAGAACCCTAAAAACGATGTAAGCGCTTTATAATTAACTAAATAATTAAAATAGTCAAAAAATATTGACAGGTTATTTTTTCAGTGGTACCCTTATAAAAATTGAAGATGAATCAATGATGAGAAAAGTAGATTAAGCCCTTGTTCTACAGAGAGTCGACAGTTGCTGAAAGTCGATGTCAGGACGTATTCGAAGATCATCTCGGAGATGTGTAGCTGAAACTGTTAAGTAAGCTAGACCGGAAATTCCGCCGTTACAATGGAACACGTACTTAGAATGGTACGTTGATCGAGAGCCGCAGTGTTTGTTTGTTGCGGAAGTAGGGTGGTATCGCGAGTTAACTCGTCCCTATACATTGGGGGCGAGTTTTTTGTGTTTAAAAAATGTATTTATTCTTATGAAAATTTCTTTATGGATGCAAAAAATTAGGAGGGAAAAGGAAGATGAATCAACAAGTTGATAAGAAAGTGTTTAATGTGGAGGATATTATTATTGCCAGCCATACCATTAAGGATGTTATTTCGCCAACTCCCCTGCAATACAATCACTTGTTGTCAGAACGATACGGCTGCCATGTCTACTTAAAACGAGAGGATTTACAAAGTGTTCGTTCCTTTAAAATCCGCGGCGCATATAATCGAATTAAGAAACTTAATGAAGATGAGTTAAAGAATGGAATTATCTGTGCAAGTGCAGGAAACCATGCGCAGGGGGTTGCTTATTCTTGTCATCTCTTAAATATTCATGGGAAAATCTTTATGCCAAGTACAACACCAAAGCAAAAGGTAAAACAAGTTAAATTTTGGGGTAAAGAGGATGTTGAGATTGTTTTGGTTGGGGATACCTTTGATGATGCTTATGAAAAAGCAAGGGAATGCAGTCAAGAGGAAAATCGGACATTTATTCATCCCTTCGATGATCCCGATGTGATTGCCGGACAAGGGACGGTTGCCGTTGAACTGCTCAATGATTGCCCTGAAAAAATTGACTATCTGTTTGCCGCAATTGGCGGAGGCGGGCTTTTGTCTGGAGTCGGCACGTATTTAAGGCACTATTCTCCAGAAACGCAATTAATTGGTGTTGAGCCACAAGGTGCACCTGGAATGAAGGAATCATTTTTAAAAGGGGAAGTTACCTCATTGAAAGAAATTGACCCGTTCGTGGATGGTGCAGCTGTGAAGACGGTGGGATCTATGACCTTTAGCATTTGTAAAGAAATCGTTGATGATATTCTTGTTGTTCCGGAAGGAAAGGTTTGCACGACATTATTATCGTTATACAATGAAAATGCCATCGTTGTGGAGCCGACTGGAGCCCTTTCTGTAGCAGCCTTGGATATGTATGCAGATGAAATTAAGGGCAAAACGGTTGTCTGTATCGTCAGTGGCGGTAACAATGATATTGGTCGGATGCAGGAAATCAAAGAGCGCTCAAAAATTTATGAAGGACTGCAGCATTATTTTATTGTCCAATTCCCGCAACGCCCGGGTGCGTTACGTGAGTTTTTGGATGATGTCCTTGGACCAAACGATGATATTAGCCATTTTGAATATACGAAAAAGAATAATCGAGAAACAGGTCCAGCCTTGGTTGGAATTGAACTGAAGGATAAGGAAGACTACACACCATTGATTGAACGAATCAAAGCAAAGGGCTTTTTATATCGCGAAGTCAATAAAGATAGTACCCTGTTTCAAATGCTGGTTTAGTTATCTAATACTATGAAGAGGTCGAAACTCATGGGTTTCAACCTCTTTTTGTCATTTATTCTATACTAAAAGCAATTTCTTAACAGAATTTAAGTAATAGACTCTTAACAAATGATGCAATTACTGTATAATATTATTTGTCAATGATAGAAACAATCAAATAAGTAATGAACACTTAATTATTATATGGAATATGTCTTGAAGTAGATCTAGTTTCATATTAATAATTTTGTGTAGATTCAAAAGCGGAAAGAGAGTGTTCATAATGGGACGTAAGTGGAACAATATTAAAGAAAAGAAAGCTTCAAAGGATGCAAATACAAGCCGTATTTATGCGAAATTTGGGGTTGAAATCTATGTAGCTGCTAGACAGGGTGAACCAAATCCTGAATCGAATCAATCTTTAAAATTCGTATTAGAGCGTGCAAAAACATACAATGTACCCAAACACATTATTGACCGAGCAATTGAAAAAGCTAAAGGCGGTTCTGAGGAAAGCTATTCTGAACTTCGGTATGAAGGCTTCGGTCCAAACGGATCGATGGTTATTGTTGATGCCCTAACAAACAACGTGAACCGCACGGCTTCTGATGTACGTGCTGCATTTGGTAAAAACGGCGGAAACATGGGAGTAAGTGGATCAGTTGCTTATATGTTTGATGCAACCGCTGTTATCGGCGTCGAAGGAAAAACGGCGGACGATGTACTTGAATTGTTGATGGAAGCAGATGTTGATGTACGTGATATCATTGAAGAAGATGAGTCGGTGATTGTTTATGCTGAGCCAGAACAATTCCATGCCGTACAGGAAGCATTCAAAAATGTGGGGATTACTGATTTTACTGTGGCTGAACTAACGATGCTTGCGCAAAATGAAATTGACCTTCCTGAAGACGCACAAGCTAAATTCGAGAAAATGATTGATGTATTAGAAGACCTAGAAGACGTTCAACAAGTGTACCATAATGTTGATTTAGGTGAGTAAATAAAAGAAGCAGACCTTTGTAGGTCTGCTTCTTTTATTTATTTAGTGGTGTCAGGCACCATTTTTAAAGCTATGATTACCGTTTAACAGCAGATAAAATAAAAATAGTTGAAATTATTGAAATGGACCCAATCCATTCGGCAGGGCCGAATGATACCTGGAGCCAGGCTACGGCTAAAAAGGCCGCTGATAATGGCTCGACACAAGCGAGAAGACTTGCTTCAGAAGCACGAATGTATTTAAGGCTTTCCATAAAACAAAAAAAGGCGATTAATGTACCGAAAATAATCACAAACACTACAGCTAGAAAGGACGTTAAACTCCAATGGCCTTGAAACTTCCATGGAGGATGGATCAAGCTAAAGCCAATCCCACCGATCATCATTCCCCAGCCAACAGTAAGAAGCGACCCCCATTTATTCAACAAACTTCCAGGATAGAGTGTATAAAAAGCGAGTGCAAAAGCAGATAGAATTCCCCATGTAAAGGCAGAGGATGAAATGGAGAGTGAATGGATATTACCCTTCGTCACAAGTAGAAAGGTTCCGAAGATGGCTAATCCAATCGCAATTACTTCATGTATTTTGGGTAATTCCTTTGCACGAAAACTTAAATAACAGACAATAATCACCGGTGCCAGGTACTGCAAAACGGTTGCCGTTGCTGCATTTCCTTGTTCGATGGCAGCGAAATACGTATATTGTACGCCAAACATGCCAATAACACCAAAGATTACTAGGCGGAAGATATCCTGTTTATTTCTCCAAATGGCCCAAATATTCTGTTTCCCCACCGTATGAGAAAAAAATAACAAGCCAAAACCTGAAAAAATCAGCCTGTTAACAACTAGCCAGTTGGTACTAAATCCTTGTTGATGAAATAAGAATTGAGCGACAGTTCCTGAAACACCCCAAAATGTCGCCGCAATCAGCACTAAAAAAATGCCTTTTATCCTTGGGGAGGACATTATAGCTACTTGCGAATTCATTTGATCCCTCCAATATGAAACAATACTAATATCTTAATTTTTTAAATATAACAATGATTATAACACTTCTTAGGAAACTAGTTTAAAAAACTTATGGAAAAATCAATTTTAATCGAAGGATTATGGGTGGGAAGTAGCGAATAAAGAAAATATATGTAAGAAGTTGAGAGGAGAAGAGAATTTATGGTCTATAAGAAAGCTGGTCATGCAGATTTGATGGATCAAATAGTAAGTGATTCCCAATTAGATGAGGAAATCAAAAAGCACCCGCGATTCGGTAAACCCATTCCATCCCTTCTATTTACTGGGGATGTCTATTCCAATTTCTTCAACACAGCTAGCGAGGCTGGTTATCTCCCCCCATTTGTAATTTTGCAAAAGGAAATCAGATATGAGATTTCTAAAGCCATAACATTAAAAGAACTAGAATCCGCTGAATTTGAAATAATGAACTTGATAGATGCCATTAATGAAAGAATCCTGAAATATAACTCGATTTGTCCTCCAAAGATGAAAAAAGGAAAAATTGATTTTGACAATATTGAAAATCAATATAAAATTTGGGAATAAAAATATAAACATTACCTAACTTACTGGTACAAGACGTCTTTTCGCTTTATCCCTTTAAAGTATGATATTATTCTAATAATACGTTAGGGAAAGGATGTATAAGATGTCATTGGAAAGTGTGATGGCCCATTTTAAACAATGGGATCGTGATGGAGATGTAATGGAATTTGATACCTCAAGTGCCACAGTGGAACAGGCTGCCGAGACCATCGGAGTAGCTTCAGCTCGAATTGCCAAAACTTTATCTTTTAGAGGGAGCGAGGAAAAAGCTATTTTAATTGTTGCTGCAGGTGATGCAAAAATTGATAATAAGAAGTTTCGTCATCAATTCGGATTCAAAGCAAGGATGCTCTCACCAGATGAAGTTCTCGAACAAACTGGTCATGCCATTGGCGGTGTTTGTCCGTTTGGGCTGAATAATGAGCTTGAAGTCTATTTAGATGTATCAATGCAGCGCTTCGAGACAGTTTTCCCCGCCTGTGGCAGCACGAACTCTGCAATCGAATTAACGAAAGATGAATTATATCAGTATTCATTTGCTAAAGAATGGATTGATGTTTGCAAAGGGTGGGGACAAGACGAAGAGCAATCAAAAGTAAGTCAGCAAATCGAGGTTTAACGGTACCCTTAGGAAGCGTATGATGCCCTTATAAAAAATTTAAAATAAACAAAAAAGGAACGGGCAAATTTGCCCGGTCTTCCTTATTAAACCCAATTACATTACGCTTTCGCCATTATCGTAATTAAATTGCCATTCAATTCCAAACTTATCTTTTAGGGAGCCGTAGCATTTGCTCCAGAATGTTTCTTGAAGCTCCATGACTACCGTGCCGCCTTCTTGAAGTTTGTTAAAATAAGATTTAATTTTATCCAAGTCCTTATTTACAATAGCAAGGCTTATGTTGTTACCTGCTACAAAAGGCATTCCAGGAAAAACATCAGAGAACATGACGTTGCTTCCATCAATGTTCAGTCGTGTGTGCATAACCAAGTTTTTTGCTTCTTCTGGAAGTTGATATTCTGGGTTTGGAGGCGCTTCCCCGAAAGTCATAATTTGTGGTTTTTCTGTACCAAAAACCACCGCGTAAAACTCTGCTGCCTCACGACAGTTTCCATTAAAATTAAGATAAACATCAACAGACATTTGCGATAACCCCTTTGTAATAAACTTCAATGGTAATTATACCATTAACTGGAACTATATCAAATTCTTTGGAGGACCTATCTTCAATCAGACTACTATAAATAATTATTAAACCGCGGGAATACAATTTACAATAATCATATTTTGAATTTTTCAGTTGAAAGAGGGTATTGGGTGATGAAATTCAAAATACATCGTTGTAATTGTCGAAAGCTTTGGTCTGTTCAAACCAGAAAAACAAAGTTTACCGCATGTTCCGTTCTTCTAGATGGCAGTTGGAGTACAGAATTAAAGCCCGAAAGGAAATATAACCCCAAGGGATTTGTTACGACACATAGAAAACAAGATATCATTGTAAACCCATCAATAGAAGTCGTTGAGAAATTTGAAAAAATAGCAAAACTGATTTATGACAAAAAAAATGTTAATTTCAACGTGAAAGAAGGGGAATCTTTATTTTTTGCCGAAGATGGAACTTGCTATATTCTTAAAAAGTTAATGAATTGAAGGAAAACTAATACTCCAAATGCGTTACCCATTCAGCAGGAATTCCCTCAATGCTTGTTTTTTCGAGGTTGATATCTGGTGCAAGAGGGGTTAAGGCGGATAATGCTTCTAATCCGAGTCTAGCTGTTTCAATATTAGTTCCTGCTGTTTGGCTTGCTTTTGCAGTCATTAAATATTGTCTTACTAGTAAACTTTCTTGACTTGCCATAACGATATTCTCCTTTCAAAGAATAATGTAAGCGTGTACATATTGGTATTTCTTTATTGCTTCCTAAATTCCTCCATTAATTTACAACATTTTATGAACAAAAACCCCTGCATCAATAGGGTAGATGCGGGGGTCTTTGTCATACCTTATCTTGGTGTGATTGGTTTCACTGAAATAGCAGGGGAGCTAGTCGAAATTATGCAGCCCTCTAAATGATCGGGATTTAATAAGCCTAGGTTAAGAGCGGCTTTGATTTTTACATCATCTGGTTTTTTCACCACTTGGATGAGCTCATTCATCTGTAATTCTTCTAATCTTTTAATGGTTTCAACCTCGTCATATTTTTCTGTTTTTCGTATTTGCCGTTGAAGCTTATAGCCGCTTATGGTAATTTCTCCTTTATGATTAGATCCTACTAGATTATTAAAGTAATTTTGAAAGGCATCCTTTAATTCATTCATTTCCATTTCTATTTCCTTTTTCTGTTTATTCAGCTCGTAATACTTAACCAACATTTCTCCTGTAATCAAGTTCCCCATGCACCCGCCTCCTGTTGCGAACATATATTCTTATTTTATGTTTTCCTTTTCAAAAAAATGACTTATTCACCTAAAGCTGTGAAGAATATCTTTTGACAGTTTTTTGATGATTGTAGTTTTATCTGTCTTGGTGTCAGGCACCAGCGAAAAATGTGTGGAAAGAAAAAACATTTGCTTTCTTCTGTAGATAATGGCAAGCTATATTATGATTAAAAACTTTAATGGAAAGTACAAATAGGTGATTAAGATGATTGAGATTAAGACTTCGAAGCTTAGTGATGGGGAATTAAATAGAGGGGTATTTGCGACTCGTAATATTGCAAAAGGTGAGCTGATCCATGAAGCACCCGTTATTCCTTATCCTAATGAGGAGCATGTTCATATAGAGAAAACACTGCTTGCTGATTATGCATTTGAATATGGGATTAACCACACCGCACTTCTTTTAGGATACGGGATGTTGTTTAACCATTCATATGAGCCCAATGCTACATATGAAATTAACTTCCCGAATCACACGTTTGATTTTTATGCGTATAAGGATATCAAAGCAGGGGAAGAAATCCTTATTAACTATAATGGTGAAGAGGATAATAATGATCCACTTTGGTTTAATAAAGATGAATCCGAAAGTGAATAAATGAAAAAAGGACAGATAAAGGCAGGTTACCTGCTTTATCTGTCCTTTTTTCTTTGCAAAAAAATCACTCAGTCAAAAAAGTCATACAGTGGAATCAAAATAGAAAATTAAGTAACTTAACCATTCTATTTATGAAGGAATAATCATAGGACTTTAGAAATAAGATGTCATAGGGCATGTTTATTTTTACCTGTGAGATTGCCAGTAGGCCTCTATTTCCAATATGAAGCATTCCGAGGAAACCAAAAAAGGGGTGGAAGCTTGAAAAGGATTTTTGGTTTGGGATTATTTATTTTAATGATTGGTTTATTGAGTGCCTGTAATGATGATGACACATCAAAAGAAACGTCTAGTAAACCAGCAAGTGAAACCGCTAGCACGGTAGCAGGGGATGACATCTTTCAAAAAAGCTGTATTACCTGCCATAGTTCGGGTGACATTACTGGTGGTCAAGTAAAACTGGATTCAACGAAAATTCATGCCGATTTTCAAAAGAAAGAGGATCTTTATAGTTTTGTAGAAAAGAAGATGCCTAAGTCCGCTCCAGGTTCATTATCAAAAGAACAATATGATGCCGTTGTCAATTATTTATGGGATCAAAAGGAATAGTAAATGAAGGGAGATAATAGTCCGGAGGAATCTCCGGGCCATTTTTTCATTCTCTCTTGAAGTGGTTCGTTTCAATTAATAGAAATATCTGATACTATAAGTATAGTACATAAATCGACCTCATCCATTACCAGCAATTATGCAAAATTGGATGGAGCGAAGGATATTTGTAATATTGCCTCACAGCTAGTGATATCCCTTTGGCAATATTTGTTGCCATAGTGAAAATAAGATGCAGATTCGTGGAAAGGAGAGAGCATTCCAATCGCGGATCATTTTCTTGTATAACCCCCATAATGCTGCAATCTCCCATCGGAGGAAGTTTTTTTCCTAACCCTGCCCCAGGCAACAATGAACCGTCTCGAACAACAATAGTGTTAACGATTCTTTCATACCCTAGAACACTATCAATGGCAATGACAAAACTATTTTGGGGCAGAGTAAGCCGAGAAACCTGTGGGATAAGTGTTTGGGCATCTAAGGGAGATTCAAGGTTTCCGAATACTGTTAAGTGTTTGGGGTATAGATTATGTAGTAAGGTACCAACAAATGGACCTAGACTGTCACCACTTATGACATTTGAACCAATCCCTATTACGTAAATATGTTCTGTGCCTTCCGGAATGAGAGAATGTAAGCTGTCTCGAATGAATAGTGGTGCTAGCCTATGATTGAAAGGAATAATTCTTTCAGACAAAGCGTGCCTTACGTCTAAAGAAGTGTTCATGTCTAGTTACCCCCATGCAAAATTATTCTACAGAGTTGAACAAACAACCAAATATCGTGTTCAATATTAATGTTTTAATATTCTGCATTTACTTAAGATAATCCTTCTGTAATATTGTGAATTTCACTCAATCTCATAGATTAGTAAACTGTTCTTAACTAGGAGGAATTAAAAATTGATTATCCAAAAAGCAACTATTAATGATCTCGAATCGTTGACGGTATTGTTTGATTTATATCGGGTATTTTATAAGCAAACGTCCGACTTGGAGGGAGCAAGAGAGTTTTTAAAAGCAAGAATAATGAATGACGAATCCGTAGTGTTAATGGCTGTTGATGGGGAACATCCCATTGGTTTTGTTCAGTTATATCCATCCTTTTCTTCTGTTAGCATGGTGCGATCATGGGTATTAAATGATTTATATGTGAAGGAACAATTCCGCGGAAAAGGTGCTGGGGAAAAATTAATACATAAGGCGATTTTGTTTGCAGAGGAAACAGGAGCAAAAGGGATTTTGCTTGAGACAGGTAAGGAAAATAGTAAGGCCCAACGACTTTATGAAAAAGTTGGTTTTGAAAGGGAATCAAACTATTTTTATTATTATTCGATTTAAAAAATAGGATGCTAGCCATTGCATCCTTTTTGTGTGAGGTTATCCTAATTCAGTTGAGAAATGGTCTCTTTATCACAAATAACAAAAAGTTGTGCTTCTTCTGGAATTATCGTGTCAAGTTTTTGATTTATCTGGAGATCACCGCGATCCGCCACCAATGTAGCGCCCTTGTTAAGAAGATCTTCAAAGGCATCACGATACGTCTTCCATTCTGGTCGTGTAGGAATTTCATACATTGTTTCCCGATATTGGCTGCTCATTAATTCAGAATACATATGGGTCACACCGTGTGAAAATAAAGATCGCACTGCTGCATGGGATATCATTTCTTGGGTAGGAATAAACTCATCAACATTCACATGCTCAAATAACCGGATATGCTTTTGATTAATTACCTCGGCAGTGACGTGGATGGATTTATGTAATTTTTCTTCTATGGAGGTGATTGCGGTTGCAATTAATAGCGTTTTTCCATCGACTAGTACTGGATCTGTGGTTGCATAATTGTTCTGTGTTATTTGGTCTGCAAAAATGATAACGCCCTTTGCCATCGCTAAATTTGCATTATACAGTGTTTCTTCATCTGTAGCATCTCCGCGAACATAATATAGCCGTTGCTCCATTTGTGGAGCTTTATCTAATACATCAATGATGACAATTTCAATTTTCTTATCAGATTTTAATATTTCTTCAATCGCTAATTTCGATTTCGCACTCCAGCCGATCAAAATGATATGATTTTTACCAGTAAATTTCATTTTTCCTCCAACTTTCAGTTTATCCATTAAATAAATCGAATTTATGACTTTTCCAATTACTAGACTGACAAGTCCGATTCCAGTGATATAGAGGAAAATTGTATATACTTTCCCAGGATGAGTAACTGGTGCATAGTCTCCAAATCCAACGGTTGCCAGTGTGGTAAGCACCCAATAAACCGCAGTTATATATGTTTTAAATGTTTTCGGCTCAATTAAATAAATCCCATATGCCGCCATTAATATGTACAAAAAGACAAATGGTATAAAAATTTTGTCCCGAAGCTTTATTAAATGATAGAGCATGTTTTTCATCTTCATCCCCATGAGCATCCATCCTTATCTCTTGCACGTAAATATAGCTTATATTTCCCAAACTTTGTAGATTAATGCTATAGAAACTCAGTGCTCACCCCACTCCAGAAATAGTAGTTCCTTTAACTAGGAAATGTTTCGAAATTTTGTTATTTTTTTGAATTTGTTTTATTTTTTGAAGCATTAAATCTGTTAATCTGAGAATAAAGTAATGTAAGGAGTTGGTAAGTCTTGAGAAATTTAGCAGCAGAAAATGAAGATATGAGCGGAAAAGTTTATATGGTTGAAATGAAAGATGGGGAAATCAGTTCCTTTCGAATAATAGGCGAAACATCCACCCACTATATTTTCTCTTATTCCACTAACGAAACGGTAGAGGTTTTTGAAAAAGCTAAAAATGAAGTCATCGGCATTTTTGAGGTTCGGGAATGGTGGGACTCGAAAGGGAGCGAATAAGATAATAGCTAACCCCAGTTCCGCATGGAAAAGGGGTTAGTTAGTTTTTTATCTATTAATGAGTTCATCTAAATGTTTCATAATAGCGTCACGATTACCAGCTATACGTTCTTCTCTAATCTGATCGTTTTTTAATTTTTCGAGGGACTTTTCCAATACTGCTTGTTCGACCATTTGCGGGATTACCACGACACCATCCGCGTCTCCAACAACGATATCGCCTGGATGTACTGTCATTCCGCCGCATGAAATCGGGATATTAATCTCTCCAACTCCTGCCTTACCACTTGCTGCAACGGTAGTGCCCCTCGAGAAGACAGGGAAGTTCAAGCCCTTGATTCCAACAATATCACGAATAACACCATCAACTACGATTCCACCGATTCCAAGTGTTTGAGCCATGCCAACCACAAAATCACCAGCAATGGCACGATATGGATCTCCTTTAGCATCAATAATTAAAATATCCCCTGGTTTTGACGCGCGGATGGCCTTTAGGACGGCAAGATTATCACCGACAGGAATCTTCACTGTTAATGCTCTTCCAGCAAGCTTATATTCTTCTTTTAGAGGTTTAATAGCAGGGTGGAGGTTATTTAAGCCATCCATCGCGTCGGATATACAAGTTGTGGGAAGGTCCAGAAATTTTTTTACCAGTTGGTCCATGAGAATTCTCCTCTCATTATTTATCTCTTTACCGCCATTATAGCGCGGTTTGCTGGCCTTTGCCCATTTTTATCCATAAAAAAAAGAAAGTGGCCGATTACCACTTTCTAAAGAAGGAAAACTTTTATGGGTTAATACATGATATGTAGAACCTTGGACGTGCATGTAGTAAACATGTCCATATGGAAAAAATATTTTTAAAAATTTAAGCCTATTTTTTTAAAAAGGACTAACAAATTTTTTGAATAAGCCCAACGTTGTTATTTCTCGGTGAGTTTACTAAGGAAGATACTTCGTAAGTCTCCATTAAGTTTTCATCAAAGGGGATAAGTAGTTTACTTAAATCATTGGTATCGGAGATGGATGGATCCAGCCATGTTTTTTCATCGTCTGGCTTCAAAATAACGGGCATCCGATCATGAATATCTTTCATTAGTTCATTGGGTTCGGTTGTAATCACGGAACAAGTATAGAGCGTTTTTCCTTCAGGTGATTTCCAAGCCTCCCATATGCCTGCCATGGCAAACAGATTATCGGACTTTAGTTTAATTCGCATCGGGGTTTTGCTTTTATCCTCATGTCGTTTCCATTCATAAAAACTATCGGCGATGACTAGACAACGCTTCTTTTTAAAGGCAGTTCGGAAGCTCGGCTTTTCCGATAATGTTTCTGCTCGGGCATTAATCATCTTATGGCCAATGGATGCATCCTTTGCCCAGGGCGGAACTAAGCCCCATTTTAAAAATCCCATCCGATTTGACTTGCCGTCGTTAATCACGGCAAGTACGGCCTGAGATGGAGCAATATTATAACTTGGAGCATAATTTTCTTCTTCAAGAAAAGAAATAATATCGAAACGATCAATGATTTCCTCGAACGTAGCTGTTAACGTGAATCGGCCGCACATACAATTTTCACCTCACGATTTGGTTACGTCTATTGTAACAAACATCATGGACAAAATCCTTTTTATACGAAACTCTAAATATGTCGTGAAGTAAAAAAAGGAGACCCCCGAAATTGAATTGGAGGTCTCCTTGCTGAAATCAATGGGATCTGCGAGCAAAATCTACAAACCGAAATTTATCAGGCCGATGCCTTGATTCCGTAAATTGAAAGAGGGTGGCATCATCTAAATAAACATAGTTTTTTATGACGACTACATTGTGAAAGCCTTCAAGGTCTAATAGGGAGCGATCCTCGAATGAAGGTTCTTCAACGACAATTTCTTTTTTGGCAAAACTAATGGTCAGGTTTAATTGATTTTCAATATATTGGTAAATGGAATCCGCACAAATTTCTTCTGTTAGCGAAGGAACATGCTTTTTAGATAAAAAATCTTTATCTAAAATGATTTTCTCTCCGCCCATTTCCCTTGTACGAACTACCTTCCATACCAGGTCCTTACTTCCCAGCTGAAGCTGCTGCCTGACAAAACCATCGGGCTTGATTAACGAGAGCTCGTTCACAATCGTTTTTGGTTTACTTCCCATTTTATTTGCCAGTTCTTTAAAACTAACCAGCCCCGAAACAGGAAAATCAAATTTGCTGATGTCGATCACGATCGAACCTTTTCCTCTAACTTTTTGGATATAGCCATTTTGCGAAAGCAAATTTAACGCCTTTCTAATCGTTTCTCTCGATGTATCGAATTGATCTTTTAATTCGTTCTCAGAGGGAAGAAGCGTTTGTGGCGGAATTTCTCCACTTTTTATTTGCTCGACAATAATGTTGTAAATTGTTAGGTACTTGTTCGTCATTATGACATCTCCGTTCATCTTTTCAGGTAATACACAACCGACTCGTATGGCCGCAAGGAGATTTCCGGGCCAATTGGTGTCGAATCCTCATAATTAGAGAGTAACATCTCACTATCATACTCATCAAGATGTAAATCAGCTGGGAGAACGAATGCTTTCTCTTTATCGTAAAAATTGTTGATTACTAGTAATTTTTCAGAACCACTTGTTCTAACATATGCAAATATAGCATCATCTTCATTTGAAATAGGGAGATATTTTCCATCTGTCATCACATCATACCTTTTTCGTAATTGTATAAGTTTTTGATAGTGGAAAAAGATAGAGTCTGAATCTTTAAGTGCCTGTTCCGCATTGATTTCCTGGAAATTACTTGCCGTTTGAATCCAAGGAGTCCCGCTTGTGAAGCCTGCGTTTTCATTTGCATTCCATTGGACAGGCGTTCTTGAATTGTCACGGGATTTTTGTTTTAGGATGTCAATAATCGCCTGCTCGTCCATGCCTTCATTTTTCTTGATGTTAAAAATATTTAAGGACTCTACATCTCGATATTCATCGATCGAGTT
Source organism: Neobacillus sp. BF23-41 (assembly GCF_041106275.1). Lineage (NCBI taxonomy): Bacteria > Bacillati > Bacillota > Bacilli > Caryophanales > Bacillaceae > Neobacillus > Neobacillus sp. BF23-41. The sequence continues at coordinate 46,489 of NZ_JBGBPR010000005.1, read as the reverse complement.
GAAGTTAGGATTGGTCATCCCAAATTCTTCGCCCTGATAAATATAAGGGGTCCCCTGAAGCATATGAAGGGCGGTGGCCAGCATTTTAGCCGATTCCTTATGATATTTTTGATCATCGCCGAAACGGGACACGACTCGTGGCTGGTCATGATTACACCAGAAGAGGGCATTCCAGCCGCCGCCTTGATTCATTCCAACCTGCCAATTAGATAAAATCTGTTTTAAGGTATGAAAATCAAAGTCCGCTTTAGTCCATTTATCACCATTGGGATAGTCAACTTTTAAATGATGGAAGCTAAATGTCATGTTTAATTCTTCCTGGGTTGGGTTCGTGTATTTAATGCAGTTATCGATCGATGTGGATGACATTTCACCGACCGTCATAATATCGTATTTTGAAAAAACTTGTTCGTTAACTTCATGTAAAAATTCATGGATTCTTGGTCCATCGGTATAGAATTTACGACCGTCACTGTCATCCTGTGGGAAACTTTGGTCTTTGGAAATTAGATTGATGACATCGAGGCGGAAGCCGTCGACACCTTTTTTTAACCAAAAGTGCATCATTTCGTATAGGGCTGCCCGGACCTTTTCATTTTCCCAGTTTAAATCTGCTTGGGTCACATCGAATAAATGTAAGTAATACTGTTCAGTTGTCTCATCATATTCCCATGCCGAACCACCAAATTTAGATTCCCAGTTTGTCGGCGTCTCACCGTCCTTGCCGTCCTTCCAGATGTAGAAGTCACGGTAAGGATTATCTCGAGAGGACCGTGCTTGTTTAAACCATTCATGTTCAGTGGATGTGTGATTAATGACAATATCCATAATGATTTTTAAGCCACGTTTGTGGGCCTCTGCTAACAACTGGTCAAAGTCTTCCATCGTTCCATAATCTTCATGAATGGTATAGTAATCGCTGATGTCATAACCATTATCTCTTTGAGGAGATTTATAGATGGGAGTAAGCCAAAGGACTTCTACACCGAGATCTTTTAGATAGTCTAATTTTTCAATAATGCCTTGGATATCTCCGGTTCCATTTCCAGTCGTATCATGAAAGCTTTTTGGATAGATTTGATAGACGACTGCTTTTTTCCACCATGCAACTGACATTTCAAAACACCTGCCTATTTAATTTAAGTAATTTAATGGAGAAAAGGAGGGAGCATTTCTCCCTCCTAAATATGTGATTTAGCTTTTATTTTTTAAAAGAAAATTTATTCATGCGTGTTTTAGCAAAAACAATTGTTAGTAGGAATGGAACGACAATGGCTACAACCATTGAAATGGCAAACATCGTCATGTGCTGACCTTGGATGGAAAGGAAGCCTGGAAGACCACCGACACCGATTGAGTTAGCCATAACGTGGCTACCAACGGAGACAACTCCTGCAATCATGGAACCAATCATCGCAGCAAGGAATGGGAAGCCATACTTTAAGTTAATCCCGAACATTGCTGGCTCTGTTACTCCAAGGTAACAAGAGATGGCTGCTGGAATCGATACTTGTTTTTCTTCTTCATTTTTACGATTGATAAAGATCATCGCAAGTACAGCAGAACCTTGGGCAATATTAGATAGTGCAATCATTGGCCATAGGTTTGTTCCGCCAAGTTCACTCATTAATTGTAAGTCAATCGCATTCGTCATGTGGTGCAACCCTGTAATAACAAGTGGTGCATATGCGAACCCGAAGATTGCCGCAAATACCCAGCCAAATGCAGAAGTTAAGCTTGAATACACTACATGAGAAATTCCAGAACCGATGCTCCAGCCGATAGGGCCTAAAACAGTATGAGCGATTAAAACAGTAGGAATTAACGCTAAGAATGGAACGACAATCATCGAAATGGAATTTGGAACAATTTTACGTAATCTAGTTTCTAAGAAAGCAAGCACTAATCCAGCTAAAATGGCAGGAATTACTTGTGCTTGGTAACCAATCATTTCAATTTTTGCAAAACCGAAATCCCAGACAGGAATATCCTTTGCACCTGCTACACCATAGGCATTAAGCAATTGAGGAGATACGAGGGTAATACCAAGGACGATACCTAGGATTTGTGAACCGCCCATTTTTTTTGTGACGGACCAAGTAATTCCGACTGGAAGGAAGTGGAATACTGCTTCACCAATCAACCATAGGAAGGAATGAACACCTGCCCAGAACTGTGAAACCTCGATGATGGACTTTGTTCCATTCTCAAGTAATTTGATATCACCGATGATGTTTCTAAAGCCGAGGATTAAACCTCCGACAACTAATGCAGGAATTAATGGGGTAAAGATTTCAGCTAGGTGGGCCATCATTCGTTGCAGCCAGTTCATATTCTGTTTGGCTGCTTCTTTTGCTTCTTCTTTAGAAGTTCCATCCACACCAGCAATTTTTACAAATTCATTATAAAAGCTAGATACTTCATTCCCAATGATGACTTGGAATTGTCCGGCTTGGGTAAATGTACCTTTTACCAGCTTAATGGACTCGATTTCTTTAATATCCGCTTTGCTTGGATCGTTTAAAACGAACCGCATTCTTGTAACACAATGGGTAACGGCTGCAATGTTTTCTTTACCGCCAATGTGTTTTAATAGATCATTTGAAGGATCTGTGTACTTCGTCATTTGTCTTTCCCCCTGTTTGAATGGGTATGTCCCCATTTTCTATCCTCTATTTTTTTATCACTCTATATACAGTCAATGGGTACGTTTTCATAAACGATCGTTGCTTGTATATACAAGTTATGATTACGATTTCATTCTAGCTTGTATATACATGTATGTCAACTAGGAAAATTTTTGTTTTTTTAAATTGCAAAAACTTTTACACTTTAAAGTAATAATGATTGAAAGAAAATTTTGAAAATGGTAATATAAAGATGTTTAAATTCTTCTGAGTTTAGACCTCCTAATTAAGGACTTGGCCTAGACCACCAAGTTCTCATTTGGACCTTTGATTTTATTTCAAAGGTCCTTTTTTTTATAAAAATCTTCCTTACTGGGTATTTTGGTAATAAAAGAAAAATGTAGGAGGCAAACTGCCTTGGAATTTCAAACAATAAATCAATGGGATGAAAAACTTTGGAAACAGGTGAGTCCTATTTACCATCAAGCTTTCGATGGAAAAGGAGCGAAGCCGGAGAAGATCATTCTGAATATGTTTCAGAAACAGCTTTGTTTCCTACATATTGGAGTTGAAGAAGGTCAAATAGTGGCGATGGCATTGACCGGGAAGTTGGAAGGAACGCAGGCCCTGCTAATTGATTATTTGGCTGTCCACCACAAATGGCAGCATCGTGGGATAGGCATGAAAATGATGAAGTATATTCAAGAATGGTCAATGACCAAAGGAAATATGAAAAGTCTAGTGATTGAAGTTGAATCCGAAGAAACGCCAGAGACACTTTCAAGAAATCATTTTTGGAAAAAGTGCGGTTTTACCTTAACTGATTACATACATGATTACAAATGGGTGCCCGAATCTTACCGAGCTATGTTTTTGAACATGGTGCCTGACACCAACTTGCCTGAAAAGGGTGAGGAACTGTTTAAGTTAATTGAAAAGTTTCATAAGGCATCATATCAGGGATCAGAAGTCGGAGGAAATAAAAATTAATTTTTAGGAATAGCAGGTCTTGTTGCGGTAAGTGGAGTAAATAATATTGATGTTAATCAAAAGGGAGTGTTGTAAATGAAGGGTCAAGCGACACCATACTTAATGTTCGATGGAAATGCAAAAGAGGCCTTAGAGTACTACCGTGAAGTATTCGGCGGTGAAATATCAAATCTTCAAACCTTTGGTGAGGCAGACTATCCGACACCGCCAGAGGCGCATGATCGTGTAATCCATGCTCAATTTAAAAAGGATGATCTTTTCCTAATGGCCTCAGACGCGTTTCCGGGGAATTCTGTCGTAGTAGGGAGTAATATTTCATTAACACTGGAATTTGAAAGCGAAGATGAAATCCGTGGGATATATGATACTCTTAGTCAAAAAGGAACGGTTTATATGGAGCTGCAAGATACTTTTTGGGGAGCAAAATATGCGAAGGTAAAAGATGCCTTTGGTGTGATTTGGGATCTTAATTATACAAAAGCCTAATATTATCTAGAGGGAAAGGAGGCAGGAGTTTTTCGGCCTCCTTTTTTACATATAAAGTCCCGCCAAGAAAATTCCCAGTGATTTTTGATAGATCTCATCAAATTGTGACAATGGAAGTGGATTTATTCCTCGGCCGAGTTCAATCGTAAATCCTGGTCGCTTCCAATCTTGAATAAACCAATCCTTGCAACCGGCATAGCTCTCGATCGTTTTGATAGGCTCGTAACCACTTACTCGGCTAAATTCTTTCACAATGTCCTCTGATTCAGGAGGTTCAAGATTTTCAAAACCCCAGTAGATGACCTCACCTTGAGTATGAAAGGCTAGAACTCTTACAAAATCTCGTTTTTTTATTAGTTTCGCCATTGCCATTGCTTCAGGCTCTGATAAAGGTTTTTCTCCGACAAAATCTCTTGGTCCAGGCTCAGTCTGATTCCTTGCCTTTTCTAATTCCCATCTAGCCGGGAATTGGTCATTTAGGTCAACCCCTCGAATATTAGCTTTCCAGTCCGTAAAATCTGTACTGCCCTTATTGAAATCAACCACTCTTTTATTCCAATTTTCGATTTCTGGGGGGCCATGTAGAACGAGGTCTACTCCATCTGGATTTACCATTGGGACAATAGATAAAATGCTTTGTTGGTAAAGTGGAAACATGGGTAATCCGCGGATCAGATTATGATTTGTCAGGGCTAATAAATAATCATTTAAAAAGGTCATGATGATTGATGTGGTTATCCATTCATTGGCATGAAATGATCCATTATAATGAACTCTTTTTTCACCCGTTCCGATGACGATCTCTGGGATTTTTTTCCCAAGAACAGTCTTACCAATCACAGGTATCTGCATAAACGGATAAACCTCTAATAATCTCTTGATATCATTCATCAATTTGAAGTAATCATAACTTTGGCCACTATCCACTAATCTCCAAGTGATCCTAGTTGGAACCTTAATGGTTTGACCTACATTTAGATTTTTTTCATCCAGGTTGGGATTAACCAAAGTAATAGCCTCTAGGGGAAGAGATCTGCGTTGACCAATACTCCATAAGGTATCGCCAGGGCGAATCTGATAATCCTGGGCAGTAAAGCCTGGTATTCGTACACGTTGGCCTTCAGAAAGATTATTATGATCGACATTCCTATTCGAATCATTTATTAGCTGCAAATTTATATGAAACATCTGGCTGTAATGCCATAATGAATCTCCATTTCTAACCACAACCTCCATAAATACCCTCCTGCTGTAAAAAATAGTATTAATAATATCTATGCTATAGGGAATAAAATATTAGTTAGAATTAGAGTGTCTGCCACCATTTACCAGTTACCGATGTATTAAACAATTCACCCTTAGTCCAAAAATCTCTGCTTCCATTTTGGCAAAGGGAGGATACAACTTTCTTCTTTTCCAAACCATTTATAACGATTCTTTGCAACTATGTCGTAAAGGAAATCCCTGAAAAGTGGAGGGAGGAAGCGGAAGATCGATAATATGCGCCAAGCCCCGCCTAATTGACTGCAAACACGAAGAGCAGCACTTGATTTTATATAGACCTTTTCCTTTTCAATTAGGACGAAACTATTTAGGTCATAGTTTAAGCTATGCTTTTTTAATAATCTTTGGCCAGTCTCACCTTGGAGTGAGGCAAATTTAAAATAGCCCGAGGTGTCTCTTTTTATTATAAATTTCACACTGTTGTTACACAGATTGCAAACCCCATCAAACAAGATAATTCGGTCCACTATTCCACCACCTTCACAACTAAGTTTGTTTTGTAATTTAGTTTAGCATAATTTCATCCTGGAACACTTTTTAAGGACTCCAAAAAAATTTGAGAGTTGTATGGAAATTTCGTTTATTTTTACCGTATTTGTGGTACTATGGAGTGTGTTCGACTATTTCTGTATAGTAAACTAGAAAATTAGGTTTTTAAATATATATTAAGGGAGGAATATGATTGAAAAGTTTAATAAAAAAAGCTCCCTATTTACTATTTTTGCTTGTGATTCCTCTTCTAGCCAAAATTTATGAATTATTAAATTCCCGTTCACATAGAGCTGTAGATATTAGTACGTCAATTGACCAAGCGATCCCGTTTTTGTCGGTCTTTATCATTCCATATATTCTTTGGTATGCTTATATTTTTTGTTATTTAATCTACTTTTGTTTTAAGGACACAAAAGTATACCTTAAAACGTTAATTTTAATTGTTGTAGCAGAACTGATTTGTTTTGTTATTTATTTCTTTTTTCAAACCACAGTCCCAAGACCAACTATTGAAGGTAATAATATCTTTAATCATCTTGTTTTGTGGATTTATGCAAATGATCGTCCGTTTAATTGTTTTCCGAGTATCCATGTACTTACCACATTTGTTATCATGCTTGCTTCACTTCATATTAAAAACAAACATCTAATTAACAATGTTTGTATCCATGTTGTCGGGACTTTGATTATCATTTCAACCTTATTTGTTAAACAGCATGTCATATTTGATATGATTGGTTCGATGTTCCTTGTTACTTTCCTATACGGAATTGCGTTTGAATTATTGTCATTTACTCGAAAAACGGAAACTGCTTATGTAAAAGAAAAATAGTTTAATAAAAAGAGTGTCTTTAGACACTCTGTTTTTTTGTTTTAAAAGCTTGTTTACAAATAAGCTATAAAAAAGAAACCAGTTAAGTCAAATGGATTGTTTTAATATGTTGAAGATTAATAAAGACTGGATCTTCTTTTGCACCGATTAATTCCACAAAATTGTCCTTAATCCCTTTTACCTTTCCGATAACATTTTCATTCTCTCCGATATTAAAGACGATCAATTCTCCAGTTAGTTTTTCAATTTGAACCTCAAACGATCTGGCAAAGGTGATATTGCTCGGATTTACTGGCAGATTTGCGTTGCTTAGACCGTATGGACGTTGATTATTTGTGTATGGAATTAGCCATTTTAAATGGTTAAGAGATATAAACATGGTTTTGTATATTGGCGAGTAGAAAACAAAATAATTATTCATAATACTTATGATATAGCCATGTACTGCTAGATTGCTTGTTACATATATTTCTGTAAAAATACCTTTAGCAGCTGTCAGAGTTTTTCTTAGTGAAATTTCTTCGTTATTATTAAAAATAGGTGTGGGTTCGTCATTAAGGGTAATTTCATCAAATTCTTTAATTTCATCTTGTTTTAAATACCGCCAATTTTGGCAATGAATAACAGGGATGTACAGGTAGTCATATCCATTAAAAACGACCAATAAATCGCTGCCTACATCAATCAGTAGTCCACTAATGAATTTCTTTCCCGAAATCTCAAGTCTGATATATTTTCCAATATTATCTTTCAACTTCATTTTTCCACATCCTTTCCTAGGTAATCCCATTTTACAAATAGAGGAGGGCTGATATCATTAACTACTTATAACTTGTATACATGATTAGAACTGCCCAACTCATATTTGTATGGTGTTTGGGGATTTTAACAGGGGCAATATGAAGGAATGGTCTTATATATATTTTCACTATTACGATGTGATTTCATTAATTCAATCTTGATGTTCGATTGTTTCTGTTTGGCCATCCGGAAAACGGGAAAGGTATTTTGCTGTCAGTATTAACTGGTTCACCGGAAAAACGAAGAACTCTTTGCTCTTTCTCCTTTTGTTTCCATACATTCTGATTGTTGCTATTATTGTTCATATCATTTGGTTTATTATCTTCTGTTTTCTTAGTTGCTTGGTTTTGTGTAGTTGTTGATTTAACTACTTTCTCTGCTTCTTCTTGTGTTTTTGTTGATTTTGTTTCAATCTGTTGTAATTTATAAGGTGGAGCTGGCTGATTATCTGTTTTTTGAATAGAAACTGCTTCTTTTACTGGTTTCATTTCAGTGGAATTTTTGAATGAGTCATTTTCTTCTGTTTGTGATTTCTTAACCTTAAAGATATTAGAAACGAACTCATCCTTGGTTTGAACCATTGTTGACTCAATTTTTATTGGTTGTGACCAAACCATTGTATTATTAGGTTCAATCACTTCTTCTTTAACGGGCTCTTCTTTTTTCTTAGCAGAATTTTCTTTACTATTCGAATTTTTTTGTTTCTTCTTTTTGGAATCCTCTTTATCACCGGAAGACGATGAATGATTCTTTGAGCACTCTTTATCACCGGAAGACGATGAATGATTCTTTGAGC